>JBIJBN010000086.1:0-7351 GCA_044345175.1 Luteolibacter sp. | reverse complement strand
CTCGACCTGTCCAACCCGCGCGAACGATTCCCCTTCGCCGGCATGGTCCGCTCGCTTGAATCCAAAATGACCAAAAGCGGCAAACCGTTCGGCGTGATGACACTCGAGGACTTCACCGGCAGCGCGGAAATCGTCCTCTGGAGCGAAACCTTCATCCCGGCCCGCGACGCCGGATTGCTCGAACCCGGCAGAATCATCAAAATCAAATGCGCGATCCAGACCGACGACCGCACCGGCGGCCGCCGCCTCACCGGATACGAACCCTCGGAACTCAAACCCAAACGCGGCGGCGGTGCCAACCGGCCGCTCGAACTGCTGCTCTGGACCACCCGCCACGATGAAACGGACCTCGCCGAGATCCGCCGCACGCTCGCCGGACATCCCGGCCCGACACCAGTGCTGCTCCACTTCCAGAACAGCGCCGGACGCCGCGTCACCATGGCCGCAGGCGATGCATTCAAGGTCAGGCGCGGCGATGATCTGGAAAACGCCCTCGGACGCTGGCTCGCAGAGGATTGATCCACATGAATCCCCCACACACCACGCGCCACACGGATTTTTCCCTTGATTTTAGCCAAGGCTAATTTATTTATCCGCCGCGAATTCATGCGATTTTTTTTTCGTAAAAACCGGGCTGGCGGTTCCCGTGAACGGCTGGAGGATGCGCTGAAGCATCTGCTGGACTGCGATGAATCCGGCCGCGGCGCGACGGTGGAGAGCCTGGCCGGGGCGATGTCGGAGACACGCGGGCGCGCGGCGGAGTTGCTCGGCCGTCTGCGCGCCGGCGGTCTGGCCACGGCCGCCGGGGATGCCCACCACCTGAGCGCGGACGGCCGGCGCTATGCACTGCAGGTGGTGCGCAGCCACCGTCTCTATGAAACATGGCTGGCACGCAAAACCGGCACCCCGGCGGCGGATTGGCACCGCGAGGCTCACAAGGCCGAGCACCACCTCGCTGCCGAGGATGTGGACCGCCTCGCCGACAGCCTCAACAACCCGCGCTTCGATCCCCACGGCGACCCGATCCCCACCCGCGAGGGCCACATGCCAACGCGCAAGCTCGTGGCACTGGCATCATGGCCGGATGGCACCAGCGCGCGGATCGCCCACATCGAGGATGAGCCGGAATCACTCTTCCGCCAGGCCGGGGCGCTGGCGCTCGCGCCGGACACCCGCATCGATGACCCGCGCCACCTCGGGGATGGATCCATCGCATGCCGGGTCGAGGGCCGCAACGTGGTGGTGCCGGCCTGCGTCGCGTCCATCGTCCATGTGGCGGCCACCGCAGCCGATGATTTGGAACCCGCGGGGCTGCGCAGGCTCTCGGATCTGCCGGTCGGCGCCGCCGCGGTGATCCATGCGCTCGCGCCATCATGCACCGGGCCGGAACGCGCGCGGCTGCTCGATCTCGGCGTGGTTCCGGGCACGCCGGTCCGATGCGATTTCGCCAGCCCTTTCGGCAGTCCCCGATGTTATGAAATCCGCGGCGCCCTGATCGCGCTGCGCGACTACCAGGCAGAGCGCATATTGATCCACACGCCCCAGCACTTGCCAGCATGAAACACCCGGATGACCACCAACCCGGCGAGGCCTGCCTCAAATGCCCGTCGCGCTTCAGCCAGCTGCGCAAGCTCGGCCTGCGCATCGACGGATGCGACCATGTGATCGCATTGGCAGGCAACCCGAACACCGGCAAAACCACGGTTTTCAACACCCTCACCGGCCTGCGCATGCACACCGGCAACTGGCCCGGAAAAACCATCGCACGCGCCGAAGGCGGATTCTCCTACGAGGGCGCGCGCTACAAACTGGTGGACCTGCCCGGCACCTACTCGCTGCTCTCCGCCTCGCCGGACGAGGAGGTCGCGCGGTCGTTCCTGCTTTTCGGCAGACCGGACGTCACCATCATCGTGGCCGATGCCACCTGCATCGAGCGCAACCTCAACCTCACACTCCAGGTGCTGCAAATCACACGCCGCGCCGTGCTCTGCCTCAACCTGATGGATGAGGCCCGCGCCCACGGGCTTGAAATCGATCACCGCCAGCTGGCACGCGAACTCGGCATCCCGGTGGTCCCCTGCGCCGCACGCTCCGGCGAGGGCATCCCCGAGTTGCTGCGGGAAACCACCATGGTCGCCACCCGCCCGGACTCGCCGCCGTCACGCAGACTGCCGCTGGAAATCCCCGGACTGCGCTCCGCCCTCGACCGCATCGAGGATGACCTCGAAGCGGCATTCCCGAACCTGCCACAACCGCGCTGGGTGGCGCTGCGCCTCCTCGAAGGCGACCGCGAAATCATGGATGCCGTGCAATCCGGCGAAATCGGATCACTGGCGGAACCGGTCACCAGCCTGCGGGCGGTCTCATCATGAAATCACCCGAAGACGTCCTCCAGCACGCACGCGAACTGCGCTGGCAACTCCCGCAGAACCTCCACGACCGCATCGCCGAGTCGATCCACGGCGAGGCCGCG
Source organism: Luteolibacter sp. (assembly GCA_044345175.1). Lineage (GTDB taxonomy): Bacteria > Verrucomicrobiota > Verrucomicrobiia > Verrucomicrobiales > Akkermansiaceae > Luteolibacter. The sequence goes on along the minus strand of JBIJBN010000086.1, from coordinate 4,878 downwards.
CGCATCGCCGGCCGCTGCATCACCCGCGGCAAAACCAGCCGCCGCCTCGCATGGCAGCAACAACTCGACCGCGTCCTGACAAATCCATGGACGGCCTTCCCGATCATGGTGCTGATCCTCGGAGCCATCCTCTGGATCACCATCGTCGGCGCGAATGTCCCGTCCGGCATGCTCGCATCACTGCTGGTGGACAAAGGCCACGCCGCGCTGACGGATGTGTTCACCGCCGCCGGCGCGCCGGCCTGGCTCAAGGGACTGCTGGTGGACGGCATGTATCTGGCCACCGCATGGGTGATCGCCGTGATGCTGCCGCCCATGGCGATTTTCTTCCCCTGCTTCACCCTGCTCGAGGACTTCGGCCTGCTGCCACGCGTCGCCTTCAACCTCGACCGCATTTTCCAAAAAGCCGGCGCCCACGGCAAACAGGCACTCACCATGGCCATGGGCCTCGGCTGCAATGCCGCGGGCGTGGTGGCCACACGCATCATCGATTCACCCCGCGAACGGCTCATCGCCATCCTCACCAACAACTTCTCGCTCTGCAACGGCCGCTGGCCCACCCAGATCCTCATGGCCGGCGTCTTCATCGCCACCCTCGCACCCGACGGCTGGGGCGGCACGATCGCCGCACTCTCGGTGCTTGTCGTGGCGCTGCTGGGATTCGGCTTCGCACTGCTCACCTCGTGGTTCCTTGCCCGCACGGTGCTCCGCGGCGAGGCCACCAGCTTCAGCCTGGAACTGCCACCCTACCGCCCGCCGGATTTCCTCAAGACGCTCTACACCTCGCTCATCGACCGCACGCTCATCGTCCTCTGGCGCGCCGTGGTGTTCGCCCTGCCCGCCGGCGCGGCCATCTGGCTCTGCGCGAACATCCACATCGGCCCGCACAGCCTCGCCGCGTGGTTTGTCCAATACGCCGATCCGCTCGCATGGCTGATGGGCCTCACCGGCGTGGTGCTCCTCGCCTACATCGTCGCCATCCCTGCCAATGAAATCGTGGTGCCCACCATCCTGATGCTCACCGTGCTGGTCACCGGCGCAAGCGGTGGCGCCGGCGCCGGCGTCATGTTCGAGACCGACGATGAAAGCGTGCGCGCCATCCTGACAGCCGGAGGCTGGACCACGCTCACCGCGGTGTGCCTGATGCTCTTCAGCCTGTGCCACAACCCCTGCTCGACCACGCTCTACACCATCTACCGGGAGACACGCAGCGCGAAATGGACCGCCGTCTCCGCTTTGCTTCCGCTGGCCATGGGCTTCGCACTCTGCACCGCCGTCGCCGCCGTCTGGCGGGCCTTGGCGTGAAATCCGGGGGCGCTCACCCGCCCTCCGGGAGCTTTTCTCTTGATCCCGGCCGGACCAGCCCCTAGCCAATGGCCACCAACCATGGGCCAGCAATCAAACAAGATCATCAAACGCCGCCGCCGCGCTCAATACCTCAAGCGCAAAAAAGAGCAGGTGAAACTCGGCGGCGTCACTAAAAAACCCGCCGCGAAAAAATCCGAGGGCAGCGCCAAACCCGCGGCCAAACCCGCCGCGAAAAAAACCCCGGCCAAAAAAACCGCAGCGAAAAAGGCCCCGGCCAAAAAAACCGCCCGCAAAGCACCCGCCACAGACACGGATGCCGCCGGATCTTCCGAAGGTTGATCACACCCGCATACCCACCCGGCCACACCACGGACCGCCCGCAATGGCGGTCCGTTTTTTCATCCCACCCGTGACGGAGTTGACGCCGGGGCGGCCTGCGGGCAATTTGCGGATGTGACTGCCACGGTGAATTTCAAAATCGGCAACGAAAAACTGGTGCGCGTGCTCGATGGCGCGTCGGCCCACCTGCGTTCGCTGCTCGACCGCCAAGGCCGCCCGGATGGCGCGCTGCGCATCGCCGTGGTCGGCGGCGGATGCTCCGGACTCCAATACAAAATGGATCTGGTGGACGGACCGCGCGACCGCGACATCCTCGTGCCCAGCAACGGCGTGAATGTCGTGATCGACCCCAAAAGCGCGCTGTTCGTAAGCGGCAGCGAACTGGATTTTTCCGACGACCTGCAACAGGGTGGCTTCAAGGTGAGCAACCCGAACGCAGTGGTCACCTGCTCCTGCGGGGAAAGTTTCGCCGCATGAACATCACCGCCCCGGCGGTTGATTCATGCATCCGCGGAAGCGCTATTCCTGACATCGCCATGATCATCCGCCTGACGCTCGTGCTGGCCGCCCTCTCGGGCTGCCCGCAGCTTGCCGCGGCAACCACCGGGAAATCAACCGCCCCGGCGCCGGAATCCACAACCCCACACATCAACACCCTGCTCTCCGGCCTCAGCGACGAGAGCTTCCATGTCCGGGAGCAATCCACCCACGACTTGTGGAAACTGGGCGAGGCGGCATTGCCAGCCCTCCGCGAGGCCGCCGCCTCGGCGGATCCCGAAAAGGCGGTCCGCGCCCGCGACCTGCTGCGCAAAATCCAATTGCACATCACGCCGGATACCGATCCCTCCGTCACCGCACTCGTCGAGGCCTATCACAAGGCGACACCCGCGCAAAAAACCTCACTCATGGGAAAAATGCGCGGCAAACGCGCATGGCTGCAAATGCTCAAGCTTTACGCCGCGGAGACCAACGACGAACTGCGCGAGCGCCTGCGCCCGGGCATGGCTGCCGTGGCCATCAAGGCGGCCCGCGAACGGCTGATGCTCGACGACGCCCAAGGCGCCCGCGAATTCCTCGAAATGGCACCCGCAGACAACCAGGGACTGCTCGCCCTGGCGGAATTCCACCGCCACCACGGCACACTCCAGAAGCAACTGGACCAGGCAGCGGCAGGTGACGCCAAATCCGCCGCATGGCGCCTCGCCCTGCAACGCGCCGCCGGAAACCCCGCCGCCGCCCGTGGCCAGGCCATCGCCGCGGGCGAACCAGCGATCGCCGCAGTCATGGCCACGCTCGCTGGAGACCCACTGCCATTCCTCCGCCAGCAACTCCAGAACAACCCGGACGAACACCCCGCGCAGGCCATCTACGCCCGCATCGCCGCGGAACGCTGGCAGGAACGCAATACCCCTGCTGCCGAAAGCACCCCGCTCATCCGCCTGCTCTCCTCACCCAACCGCTCCGCACGGGACGCCGCTGTCTCTGCCTTGTTTTCACTGGGCGAAGTGGAAACCGCCGAGCCGGTGTTCCTCAAGTCCCGGCCACTCGATGCATTCCGCCATTTCGACGCACTCGAGCGCATCCCGGACGCACTGCGCGCCCTCAACCTGGATCCCGCCAAGCCCGACTTCGACTCATGGGTCCGCCAGACTCTCGAACGATGGCTCAATCAGGATGCCGGCGATCAGGTGGGGGTCTCCGATGAACCCGAACAACTGGTCACCGTGGCCAATTTCCTCGAACGCCGCGGATTGCATGACACGGCACTGCAGGCATTCGGCGCACCACTGGCCGCGATGGCCGGAAACCATCCGGACGACTTCAAGGATTTCCTCGGCAGCCTCTTCGGCGGCCGTGACGTGACCAGCGGGGCACCGCGCCTCGCACTGGCGGTCGGATCCGCATGGGCGGGTGACGATCAGGAACGCTGGGAGGAAATCCATGTCGCAGCCTTCGGCCAGGACGAACGCAACCCGCTGTGGGCGGAATGGATCACGGAAATCCAACCCGACGCCGGACACGCCGGCCGCCTCCAGGCAATGCTCGCACTCTCCGGTATGGGCCGCGACCCGGAATCATCGCGCACCCGCTGGATGGACCGCCTCTGGCACTCGCTGGACAAAGCACAACCCGCCCCGCGCGAGGACCGCATCCGACTCCTCGCCGAACTCGCGGCCGACACCGGAGACGTGGCCAATTGCCTCAAGGCGCTCGACCAGCTGCCACCCGCCTCACGCGAAAAAATCTTCTGGGGCATGCGCATCGTCCACCTCACCGCCGCAGAACGCTGGAACGATGCCGCGGACCTGATCCTCAACCAAATCCTCACCCTCACCGAGGCAAAACACGAACCATCCGCCGATCTCCATGCATACGCCGCAGCCACACTGCGGGCCGCCGGGCGCCACAAGGAGGCGCTGGAACACGACCGCCGGGCCGATCTCATGACACTCGGCAATGCAATGACCGCCATCCGCGCCGGCAATGGCTACGCCCTCGGACGCGACTACCAACGCGCCGCGGATTGGTGGCGGAGAGCCGCCATGCTCGCCGATCCCTCATCGGAGGAATTCCCGCTCGCCATGAAACTCCACGCCGACGCACTGCTCGAACAACACCAATGGCCGGAATGCGCAGCCATCTCCGAGTTGATCGCCGCCATCCACGCGGACTCGCATGAACCCGGCGAAGGCAAACTCCCGCTCATGCGCCACCGCCTGCAGGCCGACATGACCCGCGCCCTCTCCCGCCTCGGAAACAACCGCGCCCGCTCGCTCGCCATCCTCGCCCGCTGTCACCAAAGATCCGTCAGCGACGGCTCGCTCGCCGATTTCTTCTTCCCCGCACTGCGCCACGCGGGCTTGCTCCGGGAGCATGACGCATGGTTCAACGACACTTGGCGAAACATCAGCAACGTCATCACCCGCTATCCGGACTCCGACAACACACGCAACACCGCCGCATGGTTCGCCGCACGCGCGCTGCGCCAGCTCGACGCCGCCGAACAACACATCCGCCACGCGCTGGCCGCCAATCCCGGCCAGGCGGCCTACCTCGACACCATGGCGGAAATCCAGTTCGCCCACGGCAGGCGCGCCAAAGCACTCGAATGGTCGCAACTCGCAGTGGGCGTGTCGCCGGAAGACACCATGCTGCGCCGCCAGCGCGAACGCTTCCGCTCCGCACCACCCCCACGCTGAACGCCCGCCGACCGCCAGCCGACCGCCAGCC
>JBIJBN010000147.1:0-5582 GCA_044345175.1 Luteolibacter sp. | reverse complement strand
TGCGGCCCAGGTCATCAGGCCGCGCCGGTGGATGCGGTGCGCGCTACCGCGGGAACACGCGGCGGACCAGCGCCTTGCAAGCCCTGATCCATTTTCCAAAGCCTGCCGTGAGCGGGTAGGACCACTGATGATAAAGCGCCTCTCCCAGATTGAAAAGATACCCCGCCAACGAGCCCCGGCCTCGCAGATACAAGGCATCACCCCACTGGCATTGCGTCAGTTTCAAAGCCACCCGGCGAAAGCCCCTTGCGGCCAGAAAACGGTCCATTTCAAACAGACTGGGACAACCGATGTAAACAGAGCCGGTGTTGACCTCGGTGTAAACCGCCTCAAATGCATCCAGATGGCGCCCAAGCCCCTTGAGCGCCATCAATTCGGCACCCTGCAGGTCGATGTTCAGGAAATTGATGTTTTCCAAACTGATTTGATTCGCACGGATCCATCCATCCAGCCTCTGCGTCCGGGCCTCGATCCGATGGTCGTCACAAACCTCGGGATGGTGCTCTTTGTGACTCCCGAAATCCAGCAGCGAGGATGCCTGCGAGTTGTTGGCGACTTTCAAAACCGCGTCGCTGTCGCGATCCGCCACCAGCAGGTTGTGAACCTCATGGCCGGGATAAGCGCTCACCGCACGCGTCAGTTCGGGAATCAGCTCCGGGTTGCCCTCGATCCAGATCACCCGTGAAGCGCCCGCTGCCTGATAGGCCGCGGCCTCCTCACCCAAATGGGCTCCGAGGTGCAGGACCCCGGAAATCCCCAGCGAGTGGTCCGAGACCAGCTTGTCGAGTGGAATGAGCATGAAGGATGGAACCGGCCGGCGTGGCCTGTGCTTTCACGGCCCGCCGCTCCGCCGGATGCTTGCGGGCACGTGATGCCATGCGGGATCAAACCCGCATCATCGGCGGGATTTCGGCACGAGGTGGATCCATTGCTGCGGAGCAGGGCGGCCCTCTTCGAAGAACCGCCCCCTCAGCATCCGGTTGCTCTCACGGAATGCGGAAGTCCGGTATCGCATGGATTTGTCCGCGTAGTCGCAATGACTCTGGATCACTCGGCTGTCATGGGTGGCGGCAAAACGGGACAAAAGTCCGGATGTGATGCCCTCCCGGAGATAGTCGTGGGTTTCAATCAACAGGGCGCAATCCCGCAGCAGGTGGATGCATGGTTTGTCGAAAATTTCGGTTTCAGCGCCGTCGGTGTCACACAGGATGAAGCACGATTTCCCCTCCCACAGCGGTGCGGCTTCCCCGACCTTGAATTCACCGTGAAGGGTCACCCGGCCCGAAACACCGTTGGCGCCGGCAAGGCCGGCTGTCAGCGCCCTCGCATCATCTGCGGTGTCGTAGGCATGAATGTGCGAGCCGACGCAGTTCATTGCCAGCCCGACCGCATAATAACCCTCCGCGCAACCGATATCGATGATGCAGTCGGGCGGATTCCGGATGAGCGCACTGATCACCGGATGGAGCTCGCTCTCGTAGGTTCCGAGCAACTTGGGCCACAAGCGGCTTCCGAAAGCCCGATTGCCGTAGCGCATCCCCGCAAAGGGCCCGCCCAGCACCCCGCGGTCTTGCGCCAGCGCCACGACCCTTTCCTCAAGCAGCATCTGTCTTTGTATCACCGCGTAGTCCGAGATACGGTTCACGGTGCGATCAAAAAACATCCAGACGCCATCATGCTTGATGATGGACCGGGTGATTTTCCGCAGGATTTTCCTGATTTCCGGCATGTCTGGATGACCTACCAATAACAACGGTTCTCGACCCGGCTTGCGGATTGCGGAATCTCGGACGGATCCGGTGGCACCCAATGAGGATTCATCGAGATGCGGTGCCAATCCTGCTGAAGGTGCCGGCTTCCATAAATGCCGAACAACAGTTGCAGGTGGCCGCCGAGCTGGATCCCCACCTTGCCGGCCTGCTTTGCAATCGCGGCAAACGGCAGACCAAGGCCGCCGCAGCCGAAAAGAGCCACATCATAGCCACCATCCGCCACAATCGCGCCGATCCGGTTGTGAACGTCCCACCAGGTCTCCGGACATCCCTCGTCAATCAGATAAGGAAACCTGAGCACCCGGAAGTCGATGTCCGGCTTCCATTCCGCATGACTCCAGACATCCGCCAGCCTCGGAATCTGCCGACGGATCGTCGTCTCGAACGGGCTCACCACCAGCACGCGTTTCCCATCCAGCGCCCGCATCCAATGCCCCCGGCCATTGATCGATGGCGCGATGGTTTCGCTATCAAACATGCGGAAGGATGGAAAACCGGACATGATGAAGGGCTCGTAATGGGTACACCAGACCCCGCAGAGATCCAGGGTCTCAAAAGCCCGGTATGCAAGACCGGCGAAGAGACGATAGGATTCCCGGTTTCTCGGACGGATGCCGGCATTCGTCGATCCGGCGGCGGTTTGACTGAAATACGGCCGGGTGAGCGAATCGGGAAACGACGACGGCATGCCGCGCGCCCAGAAGATGATGTTCGCCTCAACCCCGCCGATGCGGCCAATGGCGAAGGCCTCGCGATCCCGGATGGATGTGGAAATCCGCGCATGAAGCCCATCGAAATCCAGCAGACTGCGGGATTTCCAAAAATGCATGGCACGCCTCTTCCAGAGATGGCTGATGAGCCGCTGCCGCAGCTTGACAACCCGGCCCCATCCCTGGTCCAGCGATCGGGTGTCGTCATCCAGATTGGCACATGCAAGCGGTTCCATGGCATTGGCACCGGTGGCTGTTTCCTGACCGCTGTGACGGCCCGCAGTGGAATCGGGATGCATGCGAAAATGATATGAATCGTGAATCCGGCGCAGGATCACGCCTGCCGGCCCATCAGGCTTTTCACGCTTTTTTTCATGGCCCGCACGTGAGATGGCCATTTCCGGCAGCGCCATTCATCCCAGCGCAGCCCGCGTTCATTGACGAGCCAGCCGGGCCAGCCTGTCTCGCACATTCCCTGGAGACGGAAGTGGTCCATGGGTTCCGGAAAGGTGGCCGGCCGGCTGCCATATGGCTTCGGACCGGCCCAATGGATGATGGTCGGCCGGATCCATGGCACCGGACCCTCCGGGCCGATTTGGAAACGCCGGCGCAGCTCCTCGTTTGCGAGAACGGGAACGACGCTTTGCAAGTGGGCCGGGGTGGCGGTGAGTGTTCCGCCACGAACTCCGGAAAAGACCATGATGTTGAGGATGCCTTGGTCGCCGTTGATCAGGATGTCCGGATGCTTGCGCTGCAATTCGAGCAGGCGCAGGTATCCATCCAAGTCCAGGGCGTCCCGGCGGATGCATACGACTCCCGCCTGAAAATACGGATTCCCCTCCCAGTCGAAGTGCGGAACAACGCTGAAGACACGATCCGGATCGAAATACTGGGTGTTTTGGACATCCCTGGTGATGGCTTCGTGAGGCTCGTTGAACACCACGTCCGGCAGACATTCAGGAAGGTTTTTCCTGACATCGCCCCAAAGCACCGCATCCGCATCCACATGGAAGACCGTCTCGAACGGAGCCTCCCAGAAGGCAACCATCTTGGTGAGACCGAATCCGAAACTCCATTTGCGCAGATCCCTGTTCCTGACGTCACGACGCCTGATGGTGATGGCGCCATATCTCTTTTCGAAGACCCTTGTCGGGAAGTCGCCGTCGGCGATCAGGCAAATCGGTGCATCCGGCGCGAAATGTCGGATGCTGGCAAGGCAGCCCCTGAGCAGGGGGATGTCGCCCTGATAGCAGGCCACGCTGAAACCTGTTTGCGCGCTCATGATTTCGTGATTCGGATCCGTCGCTCCACACCGACTGCAAACTGGCGGCATGCCGCTTTCAGCAGGTCGCGGGTGGTGAAACTCCGCAGGATGTCCCGGGCGCGCGTGGCGGATGCCGGACGCGGGCTGAGGACGGCTGCCAGCCAGTCGTCGCATGCCGACGGTGCCCAACGGGTGACCAGTTCGCTGTAGTATGCAGCGCGCATGACCGCAAGCCGGCCCGGGTCCAGCTGGGCAACTAGCGTTTCCCGGGCATTGCGGATCAGGCTGCGCCGCGCCTGCGCGTCCAGCGCATGCAGGTCCCGGATCGCCGTGGCGAGTGTGTGGGGTTGCGCGGGATCAAACAAAAAACCGTTTTCACCATGACGGAGCAGCATCGAGGCACCGGCCTCATTCGAGCAAATGACGGGTGTCCCACATTCCATCGCCTCCACCACGGTCAGATTGAACACATCCCAGGTGGATGGCACGCAGAGGAAATCCGCGGCTGCTATCCGCCTCCGCACCTCACCGCGTGAAACGGACTGCTCATGATGCAGCCGGACTCCGAAGATATCCGGAAACTCATCACGCAGAAGTTTGGAAAACGCTTCTCCGCTGGCAGGATCCGTGACATCCCTGCCGATCCAGCCGATCTCCAGACCGGGGAGCAGCCGCATGGCCTCGCAGAGGACGCGTGGGCCTTTCCAGCGCTGCAAGCGCCCGACGACAAGTCCACCATGGCGGCCTGCTTGGACGGGATCTCCGGTGGCCTGCCAGTCCCCGTGGGCCGGCGGAAGCACCGGTATCTCGCGGCGTGTCAGGCGCCCCCAGAACCGCGCGTTTGCATCGCTGTTGGCCTGCAAGCCATGCACGCTGCCGAACGCCGCACGCTCCACCGCCCGCATCAGTTCACCATCCATGGCGTCATTGCCGGGATGATCATGCCAATCCACTTGCCCGGGACTGCCGTGCAGCGAAATGTTCACCGGAAGCGCCGCCGATTGCGACACCCACGGGGCATAAAGCATCGGGAAATCCGTGGTTTCCACCAGATCATGGCCGACCCCGCCGTTGACCTGGTGGTAGGCCGCCCATGCCACGGGCAACAGGGCACGGAAGGAAGGATACCCATGATCGAATCTCCCGAAGCCCGCGGCCGCCGCTTCCAGCGACCCGGAACGAAGATAGGAAACCGCCACTCCGTCCAGATCCAGCGACGGACGATCCACGGCATCAGCCGAGGCCACCAGCACATCCACCTCGTGCCCGGCGCGCACCAGATGCGGCAACACCCCCGCATAATACGATATGATGCCACCCCCGGATTCAGGCAGGTATTCGGAAAGGATGAAAAGGAGTTTCAATGGCCCGGGGGATGGTGCTAATCCGGAAGAGCCGCATCTGATTTGCGACTCCGGTTGTAAATCCGCTGCCTGATGATCTCGATGCGCTTGTCCACGATCATGATGAGAATGAAAGCCATCACAAGACTGCCTGCCACGTTCAACCACGGCAGCAATGACCAGTCCAAAGCGAACCGGCTGATCATGGTTTGCGCCAACTGCATGACCAGAACGTGAACCAGATATACGGGATAGGAGAGATCGCCGATCATCCGGTCGATCCGATTGTTTTTGGTGGCTTCAAAAAGCACGCATGTGGAAATCGCTGCCAGCGGCACAAGGATCCATTTCGGCAATTCGAAGCCAACAGTCGGGGAAAAACAAAGCGCGCCGATCAGCAAAGCCGCCGTTGGAATGGCAAACGCGGCACGTTTGAAAGGCGCCGCAAACCACTTGCCGTGCCTCTCGTAAATGAGAAACGCCGCCAAACCGC
>JBIJBN010000085.1:0-7405 GCA_044345175.1 Luteolibacter sp. | reverse complement strand
GCGAAGGATCCGGAGCAGGCGATCGGGGATATCAAGCTGCTGGAAACCACCGCCCGCGCCGCCAGCGGCGACGAGGCGGTCTTCCGCGGGCACCTCGTCGCACTGCACGACCGCATCACCGCGCGCGCCGCCGCGCGGGGCGAGGACCGCGGCATCGCGCTGGAGGCGTCCTACTACCGCGGCAACTGGTTCCTCAACGCGCTCGCCCTGTTCCTGGCCGGAACGATCGCCGCGCTGGGCATTTGGGCGCTGGGCGAAAACCGCGCGGGCCGGGCGCTCTCATGGGTCACACTGGCCTCCACGCTCGCCGGGCTGGCCTGCTGCACCGCAGCCCTCATCAAGCGCAGCATCATCATGCAGCGGCCACCGGTGGGTAATCTCTACGACACCATCATCTTCATCGGCACCAGCGTGGTGCTGCTGGCGCTGGTGGTCGAGTGGATGACCCGCCGCCGCTTCGCCCTCGGCATCGCGCCGATCCTCGGCACGGCGCTCATCGTGCTCTCGCGGCGCTATGAACTCGGCGATGCGAACGACCACATGGATCCGCTGGTGGCGGTGCTGGATTCGAATTTCTGGCTCACCACCCATGTGATCACCATCACGCTTGGCTACTCCGCGGGCCTGCTCGCCGCGTTCCTCTCAACCGGCGCCCTGCTGTTCCGCGGGCTGGGTCTCGACGGCGGCGACCGCGACCTGCGGCGCGCGCTGGACCGCGCGGTTTACGGCATGCTCTGCCTCACGTTGTTCCTTTCGCTGGTGGGCACGGTGCTGGGAGGCATCTGGGCGAACGATTCATGGGGACGCTTCTGGGGCTGGGACCCCAAGGAGAACGGCGCGCTGCTCATCGTCTTGTGGACGCTCGCCATCCTTCATGCCCGCCTCGGCGGCCACATCCGCGAATGGGGTCTGCACCTCGCATCCGTCTTCACCGCAATCGTCGTCACCTTCTCATGGTGGCATGTCAACTTCCTCGGCGTGGGCCTGCACAACTACGGATTCACCGCAGGCAAGAACACCATCTGGGTTTTTTACAGCTGCATGGCGGCGGTGCTGATGTTCGGCGCGATCGCCATGACCGTGGAAAAAGACCGGGAACGCCGCCGGAAAACCGGATTGTGAAATCCCCCGCGGCACCTGAGATTTTACGTGCCAAACGCACGGCTTCATGATTCGTATCCATGACGTGAGCACACCCGCCACCCCCCGGATCGTCGCCCCATCGCTGTTGGCGGCGGATTTTTCGCGGACTGGCGACGAGGTCCGGCGTGCGGCCGCCGCGGGTGCGGACTGGCTGCATCTCGATGTGATGGACGGCCATTTCGTGGACAACATCTCTTTCGGCCCCGCGGTGGTTGCCGCGGTCAACCAGGCGTCCGGCATTTTCCTCGACACCCATCTGATGATCTCGCGGCCGGACCATTACCTCGCGCGCTTCATCGACGCGGGCGCGGATCTCATCAGCGTGCATGTCGAGGCGGAGCACGATGTGTCCGCGACTCTCGGCCGGATCCGCGCCGCGGGCAGGCTCGCCGGCCTGGCGCTCAACCCGGCCACGCCGCTCGCCGCCGCGCAACCGTTTCTCGACCGCATCGACCTGCTGCTGTGCATGACGGTGGTGCCCGGCTTCGGCGGCCAGCCGTTCATGCCGGAGGTTCTGGAGAAAATCACCGCGGCGGCGGATCTTCGCGCGCGCATGGGTCTTTCGTTCCACATCGAGGTGGATGGCGGCATCGACGCCTCCACCGCGGCGCTCTGCCACGCGGCGGGCGCGGATGTGATGGTCGCGGGTTCCTCGACTTTCCGCGCGCCGGACATGGCCGCGGCCATCGCCGCCATCCGCGGCAACCAACCCACATGCTGACTTCACTCATCATTCTCGCCCTGTTGCTTGGCAACGGGGTTTTCGCGATGACCGAGATCGCGCTGGTCTCCGCCCGCAGGGCGAAGCTCAAGCAACTGGCCGATGACGGCAGCGCCGGCGCCGCGGTCGCGCTCAAGTTGTTGGAAAACCCGGAACGCTTCCTCAGCTCGGTGCAGATCGGCATCACGCTGGTCGGCGTGTTGTCCGGCGCCTTCGGCGGCGTGGCGCTGGCGGGCAGGCTCGAACCATGGTTCGCCGGCATTCCGTTTCTCGCCGCATTCGCGCCGGAACTTGCCTTCGGAACGGTGGTCACGGTGGTGACATATCTTTCACTGGTGATCGGCGAACTCGTGCCCAAAGGAATCGCGCTGCGCCATGCGGAGGAAATCGCCGTGGTGATGTCGCGGCCGATGGCGCTGCTCTCGCGCCTGGCCGGTCCGCTGGTCTCCTCGCTGGAATGCAGCACCCGGATGCTGCTGCGGTTGATGGGCGACAAGGGCACCCCTCCATCCGGGCCGACCCGCGAGGAAGTCCAGGTGCTGGTGCGCGAGGGCATCATCACCGGCATGGTGGACGAGAGCGAGTCGAGCATGGTGGAGGGTGTGTTCGACCTGCGCGATGTGCTTGCGGAGGAGATCATGCGGCCCAAGCCGAAGGTTTTGTTCCTGCAGGCGGATGAGACCATCGAACAGATCCGGGTGCGCGTGGCGGCGAGCCGCCAGACGGTTTTTCCCGTGCATGAAGGTGCGTCACGCGATGAAATCACCGGCTTGGTCTCGCTGCGTGATCTGTTCGCCAGCGCCGCGGGCGGCACCCCGCGCCCGCTCGCCGATCTGTTGCGCCCGCCGATCTTCGTTGCGGAGAACCAGCCCGCGCTCAGCCTGATGAACACCCTGCGCGCATCACCGCTTGGCGCGGCACTCGTCACCGATGAGTTCGGCACCATCCGCGGGCTGGTCACGCTCGAGGACCTCATCGAGGAGATCGTCGGCGAGTTGCGCCCGCGCGACCCGAAACACGAGCAGGCGGCGCTGCGCCCGTCCGGCAAGGACGCGTGGATCGTGGACGGGCTGATGGAGGTGGACGAGGTGATCGGGAAACTGCCGGAACTCGAGGAGATCGTCGAACGCGAGCGCGAGCCGTTCCAGACGCTCGCCGGTTACATCGTCCACCGGCTCGACCGCCTGCCCACGGAGGGGGAAACCTTCGTCGCCGGTTGCTTCGAGTTCGAAGTGGTGGACATGGACCGCCAGCGCATCGACAAGGTGATGATCCGGCGCCTGCCGCCGCAGGAACCGGCGGATGAAAACCAGGCCGCGCCGCCGACGGGTGCCTGAGCGTGTGCCACATGCGTCGACCGGTCCATGATTCATGAGCGCGCGGCGGATCACCCGCGGTCTCCAGGCCACCAACACCCGAAAGCCCGATGATGCATTGCTCCAAGCTGGCCGATGAACGCCGTGAGGCGGGCGGCCCCGAATGCTGGCTGCTGCATGGCGCCGCGGGCATGGCGGCCGACTGGCGCGGTTTGGCCAAGCGCCTCGCCGATGCCGGGGCCGGCAGCCGGGCGGTGGATTTGTGGCGGTTTTGCGAGTGCCAGCCGATGTCTTTGGAGAAATTCGGCCCGGCACTGAATGCGGAGGCCGCGGCCGCCAGGCGCCACGCCGGCGGTCCGGTGCTGATTGGTTATTCGATGGGCGGCCGGCTCGCGCTGCATGCGTTGATGGAGCAGGACCACCCCTGGAGCGCGGCGGTGATCATCTCCGCCCACCCCGGGCTGGAATGCCCGGACGAGCGCGAGGCACGGCTGGCCGCGGATGCCCGCTGGGCCGCCATGGCACTCACCGGAAACTGGATGGAATTTCTGACCGCCTGGAATGCCCAACCATTGCTCGGCACCGCGATGCCGCGTCCACCCGGCGAAGACTCCCGGCTGATGACACGCCGCCGCGAGATCGCAAGGAGCTTCATCGATTGGTCGCTCGGCGCACAGCAGCCGCTGTGGGAACGCCTGTGTGAGATCACCATCCCGGTGCTGTGGGTGGCCGGGGAAAACGACCCCAACTTCCAAGCGCTTGCGGAACGTGCCGCCGCGCGGATCCCCGCCTGCGAAACCGCCATCGCACCCGCCGCCGGCCACCGCGTGCCATGGGAGGCGGAGGAGTGGCTCGCATCGGCCGTCCGGCGTTTTCTCAACTGCTGAACGGACCGCCCGCCGCCCCATCTCGCGGGTTGCCCGGCGGCGGCGGCTCGTCCATGGTTCCCGGCATGTGGACCACCGTGCGCCAATTCGAGGACATCCGTTATCAAACGACGGATGAGGGCAGGATCGCGAAAATCACCATCAACCGCCCGGAGGTGCGCAATGCGTTCCGGCCGAAAACCGTCACCGAACTGCTCCAGGCATTCGACATGGCCCATGAAAACCCGGAGGTCGGCGTGATCATCCTCACCGGCGAGGGCGACATGGCATTCTGCTCCGGCGGCGACCAGAAGGTGCGCGGCCACGCCGGCTATGTGGGCGACGACGGAGTGCCGCGCCTCAACGTGCTCGACCTGCAGAAAAAAATCCGCTCGCTGCCCAAACCGGTGGTCGCCATGGTCGCCGGCTACGCAATCGGCGGCGGCCATGTCCTGCACGTCGTCTGCGACCTGACAATCGCCGCCGACAACGCGCGCTTCGGCCAGACCGGCCCAAGGGTCGGCTCATTCGACGGTGGCCTCGGATCCAGCTACCTCGCCCGCATCGTCGGCCAGAAAAAAGCGCGCGAAATCTGGTATCTCTGCCGCCAATACGACGCGCAACAGGCGCTCGAAATGGGACTCGTCAACACGGTGGTGCCGCTCGCCGATCTCGAAACCGAAACCCTCAAGTGGTGCCGCGAGATGCTGGCACACTCGCCGATCGCGCTGCGCTGTCTCAAGGCCGCCCTGAATGCGGACTGCGACGGCCAGATGGGACTGCTCGATCTGGCCGGGAACGCCACCCTGCTCTACTACATGAGCGAGGAGGGCCGCGAGGGCAAGCAGGCGTTCCTTGAGAAACGGCCGCCGGATTTCTCGAAATTTCCGCGCCTGCCGTGATCCCGGCTCAGTCCGCGCCACCACCGAGTGCCGCGCGCTCCGCATCGCTGATGGGCCGGGGCAGGCCTTGGGCATCCACCCGCACGGTGGTCACGCCACCCGCCGCCGCGCATCCACCGTCCGCCGTGACCATCTCGAACTCCCATGTCACCGAAGTGCGGCCGACGCGCGCCACCGCAAGCCGCACCTCGATGCGGTCGCCGGTGACCAGCGGCCGCTTGTAATCGCACGACACATGCACCCGCGGCCAGCCGCCCAGCGCGCGGTCGAACACCAGCAGCCCGCGGGATTTCAAAAACGCATGCTCCGCCTCCTCGAAATACCGGAACACATTCGGGAAATGCATCCAGCCGCTGGCGTCGGTGTCGCCGAAGGCAACCTCGCAGTGGTGGCGGTGGAGCGGGGACTTCATGGGCTCATCAGGGGTGAAACACCGGATGTTTCAGCGAAACGCTAAGACGCGGAGGGCGCGGAGGAAAGCGCGGAGATTGGGGGAGGGAGGCGGGGTGGGATGCCGATCCCCCGCATCCGGCACGCACCCTTCCTTCTCCAGTCCGCGCACCACTCCGCGCCCTTCGCGCCTCCGCGTTTCGGTTCCGCCAATCATCGGCAGTCACCTTGGAGACATCCGGAATCACCCGAACCTGCTCACCAGCACCGAGGCATTGTGACCGCCGAATCCGAAGCTGTTGCTGAGGGCCACCTTGACATCCGCCTCGCGGGCGACGTTGGGCACGCAGTCGAGATCGCACTCGGGGTCCTGCTCCTCGATGTTGATGGTGGGTGGCACCACGCCGTCCCGGATGGCCATCACACTGGCGATCAACTCGATGCCGCCGGCGGCACCCAGCATGTGTCCGGTCATCGATTTGGTGGAACTGACCATCAGGCCGTTCCTGACATGATCGCCGAAAGCGAGCTTGATCGCCTTGCACTCCGCGATGTCGCCCAAGCCGGTGGAGGTGGCGTGGGCATTGAGGTAATCGACATCGGCCGGGTTTTTCCTGCCGTGGCGGAGAGCCATTTCGATCGCGCAGGCCGGGCCGCTGCCATCGGGTGAGGGCGCGCTGAGGTGGTAGGCATCCGCGCTCACGCCGTAGCCGATGAGTTCGGCATAGATGTTCGCGCCGCGTTTTTTCGCGTGTTCGAGCTCCTCGATGACCAGCACGCCGGATCCCTCGCCCATCACAAATCCGTCGCGATGCTTGTCGAACGGGCGCGATGCCTTCGCGGGTTCGTCATTGCGCGTGCTGAGCGCCTTCATGTTGGCGAAGCCGCACAGGCCCATCGGCAGGATGGTGGCCTCCGCGCCGCCGCAGATGAAGCCGTCCGCATCGCCGAACTTGATGATGCGCCAGGCCTCGCCGATGTTGTGATTGGAGGTGGCGCAGGCGGTGACGATCACCATGTTCGGCCCCTTGAGGCCGTATTCCATGGAAATGATGCCGCTGGCGATGTTGGAAATCATCATCGGGATCGTGAACGGTGAGACACGCTTGGGCCCCTTGTTCAGATAAGTGCCGTGCTCGCGCTCTAGCGTGGCCAGTCCGCCAATGCCGCTGCCGACCATCACGCCGAAGCGGCGCGGATCGATTTTCGCGAGGTCCAGCCCAGAGTCCTCGACCGCCATCTTCGCCCCGGCCACGGCAAACTGCACGTAGCGGTCCGCCCGCCGCGAGTCCTTGGGCACGCCGAAGTAGCCGTCCGGCTCGAAGTTTTTCACCTCTCCGGCGATCTTGCACTCGAAGGGCTCGGGATCGAGCTGGGTGATGCGGGCGATCCCGCTGCGGCCCGCTTTCATCCCCTCCCAGGTGGTGTTCAAATCGTTGCCCAAGGGGGAAACGCAGCCGATGCCGGTGATGACGACGCGTCGTTCGTTCATGATGTGGAAGGAAGTTTGCGCGCTCCCATGACATGGCGCAAGCCTCATCACGGGATCATCGGGCGGCTGGGCAGATGCTAGCCGGGCCCGCGGCCCCTCTCGTTGGCCGCGCCGCATTGCGGGCATTCGACGGTTTGGCCGTGCCCGTGATCCTCGAAGGCGTGCAGGCACAGCCTGCAGATCACGCGATGCGCCAGCGCGCGTCTTTCCGACCGGGCATGCCGCACGCGCGAAAGCACGGTGAGCAGGAACACCAGCAATCCGGAGCCGGCCACCACGGCGAGGATGAATTCAGCGAGCGTCGGTTCCATCGGCGGGTTGATTGATGAAGCCGATGCCCACGGAGACCCAGCGTTCTGCGGCCGGGGCATCCGGCTGGAATGACAGGCGGCGCAACCACGATTCCAAGGCGGCTTTGCCGGATTCCCCTGCGCTGAGCGAAACGCAATCCAACACCGCGCCGGATCGGTCGAGCCGCAACAGGAAGCGCCATGGCTCGGCCGCCATGGCCGGGTCCACCGGCTGGCCGAAGGCCGGCGGCGATGCGGGCATCTCATCCGTGTCGATGCCGGCCA
>JBIJBN010000095.1:0-7014 GCA_044345175.1 Luteolibacter sp. | reverse complement strand
CCACCGGTTGCACGAGCCATGCCGCGGCAAGCGCCAGCAGTGCGTAGGCCGGGAGCATCCGCAGGTTCTCCAGCGCCAGCACCTCGCGGTGCTGCTCGCGCGCCAGCGCGCTGAACTTGTTCATCATCCCCGCCGAGGAGCCCGCCAGCCGCCACAAGGCCAGGGCATACTGGACGGTTAGAAAAACCAGCACACCGCAAAACACCGGC
This sequence comes from Luteolibacter sp., assembly GCA_044345175.1. Taxonomy (GTDB): domain Bacteria; phylum Verrucomicrobiota; class Verrucomicrobiia; order Verrucomicrobiales; family Akkermansiaceae; genus Luteolibacter. The sequence goes on along the minus strand of JBIJBN010000095.1, from coordinate 6,805 downwards.
AGCCATGCCGCCGCCGCGGGGCCCGCACACCCGTCACGCCCGCGCAGGCGCCGGATCAAGCCTGCGATGCGCTTCATGGCGGGGCGTCCGGGGAATCAAGATACATCCAGCGGGATGCCATCACCTTCTCGATCACCACGCCACGCCGGGACTGCAGCCCCTCCGGGATGACCAGCCTCAGGATCACACTGGCCCGTCCGCCGTAATTTCCGATGATCTCCATCAGCTCGCGCGCCACCGGACCACCGGCCGCCGCGTAACCGAATAGGGTCTCGCCGGATTCCGGCGTGGTGAGGCGGAAGCAAACCCACTTGGTCTTGTCCGTGAACTCATGTGTGAAAAACTCATCCTGCTCCGCATGCACGCGGAAGTCCATCGATGTGCCCGGAGGCCTCTCCATGGCATAGCGGTCCCATGGCATCGGCTGATCGAAAACACAGGTCTCCCAATCAATCCGCGGATTTCGATCGGCATCGATCTCGATGACCAGATTGCGGGTCGTCCCATCCTCCAACAACACAGAAGCCACCCAGAAGTCCGCACGGTTGTCAATGGTGACCGGCTGCAGCATCCGGATCGAGCGGACATCCGAAGGACGCAGTGGCACGTCCGCATGGTGCCTGCGCACCAGCGGCAGCACCCGCTCCGGATGCCGCACCAGCGGAACCAACTCATCCACGGTGGCGGCCCCGAAAAACCTGCTGATCGCGGTCTGGATCCGTTCGACCAGGTCTTGCGCCTCCCGCTCCTCGCTCGCATCCTTTGCCAACATCGATTCCGTTTCACTGCGGATCTGCTCCACGCGCTCGTCGGCCTTCTCCACCCGGCTCAACGACCATGCCAGGGCACCGATGATCACCAGTGCGATCAACGCGAACCATCCCCACGGCACGGCGGTGCGCCGCGCGGGCGCGTCAGTCCACTCCCCGTCCGCCTCGGCGTCGGTCGCGGAATCGATCAACACCTCGATACCGGGTTGGTGGGTGCGCGCGGCAGCGGTGTCATGGGCAGGGACTTCCAAACGTCCGGAAACAGGCGGTGCTTCCGCACCCTTCCCGGCGGTTTGCGCATCCCGCGCTGCGGATGCCGCCGCACGGGTCGAAAAACCGCGTGGAATCAATGGAGGCAATTTGACCACCGGCCCGGCCGCTTTGGGCATCAGGCGGGTTTCCTCGTTCTCAAGGCGCGCCGCCACTTCCGGCCGGCTTGCATCCTCGACCGGCCTCAACTCCACTCTTTTCTTCCTGCGCGCCATCGGCACGGGCATGAAAGCCTCAAAACTCCATCGACGCAACGATCGGTTCGCCTTAAATCTCCCGCGCCCCGCCATGACCGCAAACCCGCGCATCCTGATTGCAACCGCCGCCTTTGGCGACGGGCACAACAGCGCCGCACGCAACCTCGCACTGGCATTGGAGGCGGCCGGCTCGGAGGTCAGGGTGGTGGACCCCTGCATGGCCGGCGCCCCGGGGTGCACCACCCTGCTCAACCGGGCCTACCGGATCGTCACCACACGCTTCCCGCGCTTGTGGGCGCGCATCTACCAATCCACCGACCGCTGTGACTTCTCGCGCCAGTGGTCGCCACTGATGCGGCCTCCGGAACGTGCGCTGGCATCGATGGTGCGTGAGTTCCAGCCGCACGCGGTGGTCAGCACCTACCCGCTCTATCCGTATTTCATGGCGCGTGGAGGCAACACGCTTCCGGTCATCACCGTGGTCACCGATTCGATGCAAATCAACGCCGCCTGGCTGCGCGCGCCATCGCACCGCTGGATGGTGACGGATCCGGAAACCCGCGCGACCATGATCCGCCAGGGTGTGGATGCGCAGGCGGTCATCGACACCGGTTTTCCCGTCCACCCGGTTTTTCCGCAACTCGCGCCGGTGGGCGGGGACGACCCCTGTGATCCGTTCCGCATCCTGTATTTCCCCACCGCCGGCCGCAGTCAGCTCCGCCCGGTTGCCGGTGCCCTGCTCGATGGCGCGCCATCGGTGCGGCTGACGATCGTGATGGGCCGCAACGTGCGCAGGTTGTATCATGAGGCGCGGAAAATCAGCAACGCCCATCCCGGCCGCGTCCGCCTCATCGGCTGGACACGCCGCATTCCCGAACTGCTGTGCTCGCATCACCTCGCGGTTGGCAAGGCCGGCGGCGCGACCGTGCACGAGGCGATCGCCGCACACTGCCCGATGATCATCCACCACCTCGTTCCGGGCCAGGAAGAGGGCAACCTGCAGCTGCTCGAATCCATCGGCGCCGGCCTACTGGCGCAGTCACCGGAACTCATCTCACGGCAACTGCGGGAAATACTGGCCGCCCGGGCCGCCGGCTGGAGGATGATGAAAACCGCGCTCGCCCGCCACGACCGCCGTGCGGGAGCAGCCACCGCCGCAAGCTTCATCCTCGATCACCTCGCCACCTCCGGTCCATCATCCCCGCGGCACCCATGACCTTCCTCTTCGACATCGGCCGCGTGCTGCTCGACTTCGACTTCGAATCATCGCTGGCCCGCCTGCTGCCCGCGGACTGCGCCGATCCCCACGCACGCCTCGCCAGATTGCTCGAGCGCAAGGACGAGTTCGAAAGCGGCGCGGTCGATCCGGAGAGCTACATCCACTGGGCGCTCGGCGTGCTCGGCGGTGATGCCACACCCGCGCAATTCCGCGACGCCTGGCGCGGGATCTTCACACCGGTCGCGCCGATGTGGGAAAACGTCCGCCAGTTCGCGCGCGCCGGCCACCGCATGATCCTGTTCTCGAACATCAATGCCATCCACTGCCCGTGGATCTTCGAGGCCTATCCGGAGTTCTCATGCTTCCATGGCGCGGTGCTTTCATTCGAAACCGGATTCATCAAACCGCACCCGGAAATCTATCAGCATGCCATCCGCCGGCACGGGCTCGTCCCTGCCGAAACGCTCTACATCGACGACATGCCGGAAAACATCGCCACCGGCCGTGATTTCGGCTTCCACTGCCATCCCTACAATCTCAATGACCACGCCGCCTTCACCCGCTGGCTCTCCGGATTTCCCGTCTGACATCCCGCATCCCACCCGACCCATGCCCGCCCTCACCATCGCCGGACGCAGCTTCGGTTCCCGCCTGTTCCTCGGAACCGGGAAATTCCCGTCCAACGAATCCATGCGCGACAGCATCGCCGCCAGCGGCACGGAAATCGTCACCGTGGCCCTGCGCCGCGCCGACCTGTCAGGCACGCACGACCCTTACGCGAACATCCTCGATTTCATCGACCCGGAAAGATATCTCATCCTGCCCAACACCAGTGGCGCGATGAATGCGGAAGAAGCGGTGCGTCTCGCCCGCCTGGCCGCGGCCGCAGGCCTGCCGAAATGGGTGAAACTCGAGATCCACCCGGATCCCGCCTGGCTGCTGCCCGATCCCATCGAAACACTCAAGGCCGCCGAGATCCTCGTCCGGGAGGGCTTCACCGTGCTGCCCTACATCAATGCCGATCCGGTGCTCGCCAAGCGCCTGCAGGAGGCCGGCACCGCCACCGTCATGCCGCTCGGCGCGCCCATCGGCTCCAACAGGGGCCTCGCCACCCGCGACCAGATCCGCATCATCATCTCGCAGGCCACCGTGCCGGTCGTCGTGGATGCCGGCATCGGCGCGCCCAGCCACGCCGCGGAGGCGATGGAGCTCGGTGCCGACGCAGTGCTGGTCAACACCGCGATTGCCATCGCCCCGGATCCGGTGAGAATGGCCGCCGCTTTCAGACAAGCCGTCATCGCCGGCCGCGAGGCGTTCGAGACCGGCCTGCCGGAAATGCTGGATCACGCCAGCGCCACCAGCCCGCTCACCGGCTTTCTCGGGTGAAATCCCGGACCCGCGGCGCCCGATGAACGGCACCGGCCCCGCCATCTCCCATGCACCAGCCATCCATACCGCACACCTGCCCCGAGCTCGGCCTCGAGGTCACCGTCGCGGAGATCGACCGGGAGCTGCGCAGGCTCTGGGAGCAGGATGACGCGCGCACCAACGCCTCGTTGATCAATCTCGTCGTTTACTCCGAGAAGCCGGGCGCGCTGCTGGAAAACTCATCCATCATCCGCAACCTCACCCGCGACCACGCATGCCGCGCCATCCTGGTGGAAATCAACCGCGCCGAGCCGCTGCCGGGGCTGCGCGCGTGGATCACCGCGCATTGCCACCTCTCGCACGGCCGAAAATCGGTGTGCTGCGAACAGATCGCCTTCTATCTGACAGGAAAAGTCACCGGACGTTTCCGCAACACGGTCTTCGCCCATCTCAACTCCGACCTGCCGCTGGTGTTCTGGTGGCAGGGCGAACTCTCCGATGTCCTGACCGAGCGGCTCGCGCGCGTGATGGACCGCCTGATCGTCGACAGCGCCACATGGAGCGATCCCGCGCGCTCATTCCGCGCGATCGATGAGGCAGTGCGGACCAACACAAGGCTGATCCTGCAGGACCACGAGTGGACACGCACCTGGCAGTTCCGCCTCGGCGTTGCATCGATCTTCGATGATCCGGTCGCGCTGCCGGCGCTGCCGGAAATCCATGCCTTGGAAATCACCCACCATCCGGCACATCGCAATGCGGCGCTGCAATTGCTGGCATGGTTCGCCGTGCAGGCCGGCTGGCGCGACGCCGTCCGCGATGGCACCGGTTTCACGTTTCTCTCCGCATCCGCAAAACCGGTGCGCGCATCACTCGCGGCGGACGCCACAGCGCCGCCGGTTTCCTCGCTGGTGATTCACGCCGGCCCGCTGCGCGCGATGGTCACGCATGAGGCGGGCCCGGCGCACATCACCCGGTTGATCGAGGCACCGGGTCACCGGGCCGCCTCGATGTCGCCCGCGGATCCGTCATCACCCGAGCAGCTTGTCGCCCTGCAACTGGCACGCGGCGGCCGCAACTCGCTGTTTCACAAAATCCTGCCGCTTTTCCGGGAGTTGCTGGACAAATGAAAAAAAACCGCCCCGGTCTCCCAGGGCGGTTGTGGATGATGTCACCAGCGGCGCGGCTTACTTGCGCTTCGCGGTTTTCTTTTTCGCAGCCTTTTTACCGGCCTTTACCGGGGCGGCTTTGGCAGCCTCCTCGAGCGCGGCCTGGGCGGCGGCAAGACGGGCGACCGGCACGCGGTAGGGCGAGCACGAGACGTAGGCGAGGCCGAGCTTGTGGCAGAACTTCACCGAGTCCGGGTCACCGCCATGCTCGCCGCAGATGCCGAGCTTGATGTCCGGGCGAGTGCTGCGGCCCTTGGCCACGGCGATCTCCATGAGCTGGCCGACGCCACTGCTGTCGAGCGTGGCAAACGGGTTCTTCTTGAAGACCTCCGCCTCCGTGTAGGGCATCAGGAAGGCACCCATGTCGTCACGGCTGATGCCGAGCGCGGTCTGGGTCAGGTCGTTGGTGCCGAAGCTGAAGAACTGGGCACCCTTGGCAATCTCGTCGGCGGTGAGCGCTCCGCGCGGGACCTCGATCATGGTGCCGACCTGATAGTCGAACTTCACCTTCTTCTCCGCCATGACCTCCCTGGCCACGCGGTGAACAATCTCCGCCTGGAGGTCGAACTCCTTGTGGAAGCCGACCAGCGGGATCATCACCTCGGGTTTCACCGGGATCTTCTTCTTGGCCACATCGGCGGCGGCCTCGAAGATCGCGCGGGCCTGCATCTCGGTGATTTCCGGATAGGCGATGCCAAGGCGGCAGCCGCGGTGGCCGAGCATCGGGTTGAACTCATGCAACTCGGCGACGCGCTGGATGATGGTTTCCACCTTGATGCCGATCTTGTGCGCCAGGTCGAGCTGCTGCTCCTTGGTGTGGGGCAGGAACTCGTGGAGCGGCGGATCAAGCAGGCGGATGGTGGCCGGGTGCCCCTTGAGCTCCTTGAAAATGCCGGTGAAGTCCTCGCGCTGGTAGGGCAGCAGCTTTTTCAGGGCGGCCTTGCGCGCGTCCGTGGTGGTGGCGAGGATCATCTCGCGCATCGCATCGATGCGGTCGCCTTCGAAGAACATGTGCTCGGTGCGGGTCAGGCCGATGCCCTTCGCGCCGAACGCCGTGGCGATCCGCGTCTGCTCCGGGGTGTCGGCATTGGTGCGGACCTGCAGTTTGGCAACCTTGGCGCACCATTCCATGAGCTGGAGGAAGCTCTTGAACTTCTCGGTCTTGCGCGCGGCCTTGTCGTTGCTGACGATGCCGGTGATGATTTCCGACGGCGCGGTCTTGATTTCACCGCCATAAACCACACCCGAGGTGCCGTCGATGGAGAGGTAATCGCCCTCCTTGAACACCTGCCCGGCGGCGGTGACGGTGAGCTTGTCGTAATCGATCTCGATGCCGGAGGCCCCGCAGACGCAGACCTTGCCCATCTGGCGGGCGACCAGCGCGGCGTGCGAGGAAACCCCGCCCTTGGCGGTGAGGATGCCCTCGGCGGCGATCATTCCGCGGAGGTCTTCCGGCGAGGTTTCATTCCGCACCAGCAGGACCCTCTCGCCCTTGGCCTCGGCGGCGGCGGCGCGGTCGGCATTCAGATAGATCTTGCCGGAGGCGGCGCCCGGGCCGGCGGGCAGGCCGCTTGCGAGGGCCTTGGCCTTCTTCACCTCGGCGGCGTCGAAGATCGGGGCGAGCAACTGGTCGAGCTGGTCGGCCGGGTTGCGCAGCACCGCGGTTTTCCAGTCGATGAGCTTTTCCCTGACCATGTCCATGGAGAACTTGAGTGCGGCGGCGGCAGTGCGCTTGCCGTTGCGCGTCTGGAGCATGAACAACTTGCCTTCCTGCACGGTGAACTCGACGTCCTGCACGTCCTTAAAATGCTT
>JBIJBN010000084.1:0-7506 GCA_044345175.1 Luteolibacter sp. | reverse complement strand
ATGACGATGACCGATCGGCCCGAGTAATCGACCCGCTTGCCCAGCAGGTTCTGGCGGAAACGGCCGCCCTTGCCCTTGAGCATGTCGCTGAGCGACTTGAGCGGACGGTTGCCCGCGCCGGTGACGGCACGGCCGTGGCGGCCGTTGTCAAACAACGCGTCCACCGCCTCCTGCAGCATCCGCTTTTCGTTGCGGATGATGACCTCCGGGGTCTTGAGCAGCAGCAGGTTCTTGAGACGGTTGTTGCGGTTGATGACGCGGCGGTAGAGGTCGTTGAGGTCGGAGGTGGCGAAACGGCCGCCTTCGAGCGGAACCAGCGGACGCAGGTCCGGCGGAATCACCGGCAGCACCGTCTGGATCATCCACTCCGGGCGCGACCTGGACGCGGCGAACCCCTGGCAGATTTTGAGGCGCTTGCTGAGCTTCTTCTTGTTCTGCTTCGAGCGCGTGGTGGCGAGTTCCTCCTCGAGCTGTTTCTGCAGCTCCACCAGATCGATCTGCTTGAGCAGCTCTTGGATCGCCTCCGCGCCCATGGCGGCCTTGAACGAGCCGTCGCCATAGGTGTCCTCGGCCTCGCGCAGCTCGTTCTCGGTGAGCAGCTGGCCGAGTTCCAGCGCGGTGTTGCCGGGCTCCGTGACCACGCAATCCTCATAGTAGATCACGCGCTCGAGCTGGCGCGCGCTCATGTCGAGCATCAGGCCGATGCGCGAGGGCATGCACTTGTAGAACCAGATGTGGGACACCGGCACGGCCAGCTCGATGTGGCCCATGCGCTCGCGGCGGACGCGGCTGAGTGTGACTTCGACGCCGCAGCGGTCGCAGACGACGCCCTTGTGCTTGATGCGCTTGTATTTGCCGCAGGCGCACTCCCAGTCGCGGGTGGGTCCGAAGATCCGCTCGCAGAACAGGCCGCCTTTTTCCGGCTTGAAGGTGCGGTAGTTGATGGTTTCCGGGTTTTTCACCTCGCCCTTGGACCAGGAGCGGATGGTGTCCGGGGAGGCAACGGTGATGGAGACCTGGTCAAAGGCCTCGGGACGCTCGTCCACGCCGAAAAGTTCGCGAAGGTTGGTATCGACACTCATGATGTTGGATCGTTGTTGGCTCGGGTTGGTGTTTCGCGTGGCTCGGGTTACAGGGTGAGGTCGTCGAGGGAGAAGTCGTCCAGACCGCCGGTCATGCCGGAGCCGTGGGTCGATCCCTTGCGGCCGGGACGGACGTCGAGTCCGAGCGACTGCATCTCCTTGATCAGGACGTTGAACGACTCGGGGGTGCCTGCCTCCAGGTTGTTGTCGCCCTTGACGATGGCCTCGTAGATGCGGGTGCGGCCCTGCACGTCGTCGGACTTGACGGTGAGCAGCTCCTGCAGCGTGTAGGCGGCGCCGTAGGCCTCGAGCGCCCAGACCTCCATTTCCCCGAAGCGCTGGCCGCCGTATTGGGCCTTACCACCGAGCGGCTGCTGGGTGACGAGCGAGTAGGGACCGACGGCGCGGGCGTGGATCTTGTCCGCGACCAGGTGGCCGAGTTTGAGGATGTAGATCATGCCGACGACCACCGGGTTTTGGAATGGCTCGCCGGTGCGGCCGTCATAGAGGGTGGACTTGCCGCCGGTGGTGCCGTCCTTGCCATCGCCGATCCAGGTGAAGCCGCGGCCTTCGGGCTCGCCCTTCCTGCGTTCGCGCACCTTGCCGTTTTCGCCGATGTGCCTGACGCCATCGACCTTCTTGGCCTCGGACATGAAGTTCCAGATGACCTCCTCCTTGATGCCGTCGAAAATCGGGGTGGCCACCTTGAAGCCGAGCGCCTTGGCGGCGACGCCGAGGTGGGTTTCGAGCACCTGGCCGACGTTCATCCGCGACGGCACGCCGAGCGGGTTGAGGCAGATGTCCACCGGGGTTCCATCGTCGAGGAAAGGCATGTCCTCCTCCGGCACGATGGTCGCGACGACACCCTTGTTGCCGTGACGGCCGGCCATCTTGTCGCCCACCGAGAGCTTGCGCTTGGCGGCGATGAACACCTTGACCTCCTTGATGACGCCCGGATCCACCTCGTCGCCGGACTCCAGCGAATCGAGCTTGCGCTCGCGCTCGGTGTCGAGCTCCTGGAAGCGGCCCTCGAAGGAGCTGATGATCTCGAGGATCTTGTTGCGGATCGGCGACGGGTCGATCTCGATGTGGTCGTGCACCGAGGCGAGCTTGCGCAGCAGCGTCTTGGTGATCTTGCGGTTGGCCGGGATGATGATCTCGCCGGTCTGGGCGTTGACCACGTCGAGCGGGATTTTCTCGCCGAGAAGGATGTCGGAGAGCTTCTCGGTGAGGTCGTCGGTGAGCTTGTCCGCCTTTTTCTTGTGCTCGTCGTTGATCTTTTTGAGCGTTTTCTTGAGTTCCGACGGATCCACCTTTTCCTGGCGCCGTTTGGCGAAGCCGCTTTGGGAGACACGGACATGCTGGACGATGCCGGTGCAGCCCGAAGGCACGCGCAGCGAGGTGTCCTTCACGTCGGCGGCCTTTTCACCGAAGATGGCGCGCAGCAGGCGCTCCTCGGGGGCCAGTTCGGTTTCCGATTTCGGGGTGATCTTGCCGACCAGGATGTCTCCGGGTTTGACCTCCGCGCCGATGCGGATGATGCCGTCGTGGTCGAGGTTGCGGAGTGCCTCCTCGCCGACGTTGGGGATGTCCCGGGTGATTTCCTCCGGGCCGAGCTTGGTATCGCGGGCGGCGACCTCGAACTCGGAGATGTGGATGGAGGTGTAGACATCCTCCTTGACCACGCGCTCCGAGATGACGATGGCGTCCTCGAAATTGTAGCCGTTCCAGGGCATGAAGGCGACCAGCACGTTGCGGCCGATGGCAAGTTCGCCATCCTCGGTGTTCGGTCCGTCGGCGAGGACCTGGCCCTTGCGGATCTTCTGGCCCTTGCGGACGATCGGCTTCTGGTTGATGCAGGTGCCGGCATTGGAGCGCATGAACTTGCGCAGCGGGTAAACCATCACGCCCTTGTCGCGGTTGGACTTCACCGACTCGGGGTCGCTGAGGAACTTCTCGTCGGAGACGGGCAGTTTGCCTTCCGGGGTGGTGACGATGATCTCGGCGGTGGCCGCGGCAACGACCCCGTCCGCCTCGGCGACGACCACGGCACGGGAGTCTCGGGCGGCCTTGCCTTCCAGTCCGGTGCCGACGAGCGGCGCCTCGGACACAAGGAGGGGCACGCCCTGCCGCTGCATGTTGGATCCCATCAGCGCGCGGTTCGCGTCATCGTGCTCGAGGAAGGGGATCAGGCCGGCGGCCACGGAGACAAGCTGCTTGGGCGAGACGTCCATGTAGTGGACATCGGAGGCGAGCGCCTCGATGAACTCGCCGCCCTTCTCGCGCGCGGTGATGCGTTCGGTGAGGAACGAGCCCTTCTTGTCGATCGGGTTGTTGGCCTGGGCGATGAGGTAGTTCTCCTCCTGGTCCGCGGTGAGGTATTCGATCTCGTTGGTCACCCTGCCGTTGGAAACGCGGCGGTAGGGTGTCTCGATGAAGCCGAACTCGTTGATGCGCGCGTAGGTGCACATCGAGTTGATCAGACCGATGTTGGGGCCTTCCGGCGTCTCGATCGGGCAGATGCGGCCGTAGTGCGACGGGTGGACGTCGCGCACCTCGAAGCCGGCGCGGTCGCGGTTGAGTCCGCCCGGTCCGAGCGCGGAAAGGCGGCGCTTGTGGGTCAGCTCGGCCAGCGGGTTGGTCTGGTCCATGAACTGCGACAGCTGGCTGCGGCCGAAGAAATCCCTGACGACGGCGGAGAGCGCCTTCGGGTTGATGAGTTTCTGCGGGGTCATGCCCTCGATGTTCACGTCAAAGAGGGTCATGCGCTCCTTGACGAGGCGCTCGGTGCGGGCGAGGCCGACGCGGCACTGGTTGGCGAGAAGTTCGCCCACGGCGCGCACGCGGCGCGAGCCGAGGTGGTCGATGTCGTCCACCACGCCGTCGCCCTTCTTGAGCTTGAGGATGTATTTCACCGCGGCGAGGAAATCCTCAGGCACCATGATGCGCTGGTCCGGATCCACGCTGATGCCGAGTTTCTGGTTGATCTTGTAGCGGCCGACGCGGGTGAGGTCGTATTTCTTCGCATCGAAGAACAGCCGCTTGAGCAGGGCGCGCGAGTTTGCCGCGGTGGGCGGGTCTCCCGGGCGCAGCTTGCGGTAGATGTCCTTGAGGGCGGACTCCTCGTCCTTGGCGGGATCCTTGCGCAGGGATTTGAGGAGGATCTCGTCCTCGCGGCCGTCGATGACCTCGACGCTCTTCTGGCCGAGCGCCAGCAGCTGGCGGACGATGCCGATGGTGAGCGGTTCGTAGGCCTTGGCCACGACCAGTTCGCCGTCGAGGATGTCCTCGAAGGGCACCTTGTGGCCGAGTTCGCCCTCATCCATCTTCTCGCTGAGGACGAGGGACTCGGAGGTGTAGAAGTGGCTCACGATGTCGCGGTCGGTCGGGTAGCCGAGCACCCGCAGGAAGGTGGTGGCGAGGAACTTGCGGCGGCGGCGGCGGCGGTCGAGATAAACGTAGAGCAGGTCGTTGGTGTCGAACTGGACCTCGAGCCATGAGCCGCGGTCCGGGATGATCCGGAACGAGTGCAGCAGCTTGCCGTTGAGGTGCTGGGAGGTCTCGAAACAAATGCCCGGCGAGCGGTGGAGCTGGGAAACGATCACGCGTTCGGCGCCGTTGATGATGAAGGTGCCGCGGCGGGTCATCATCGGCAGCTCGCCCATGTAAACGCGCTCTTTCTTGGTGCCAGTCTCGTCCTTGAGTTTGAAGGTGACGTAGAGGGCGGCGCTGAAGCTCTCGCTGTTGCGCAGTGAATCGAGGGATGTGGTCTTGGGGTCCTCGATGTCGTAGCTGATGAAGTCGAGCTCGATGGCCTCGTCATAGCTCTTGATCGGGAAGACCTCGCGGAAAACCGCCTGCAGGCCGGTGTCGGTGCGCTCGGAGGGCGACACATCCTTTTGCAGAAACTCGTCGTAGGACCGGCTTTGGACCTCGATGAGGTTGGGCGGGTCGATGACCTCTTCGAATTTTCCGAAATAGAGACGTTCAGCCATGGCGGTGTGTGGGGTTCGGATGACAAATTGAGCCCGAGCCGCGAACGGTCTCAGGCGGGTTGGTTCTCAAATGGTGGAAGGATGCGTCGGAATCGGAGCGAAAGCCTCGGTTTGTCTGGTGAATCGGGAATCTCGCTGCGGTTCCGGGGGAATTCCCGGGGCGGAGTGGTCCGCCCCGGGAGGGATCCGGTGATGGTGTTACTTGAGCTCGATTTTTGCGCCGGCCTCCTCGAGCTTTTTCTTGGCGGCCTCCGCGGCATCCTTGGCTGCGCCTTCGAGGATTTTGGCGGGTGCGCTCTCGACGAGTTTCTTGGCGTCCGCAAGACCCAGGCCGGGAGCCACTTCGCGCACCGCCTTGATGACGGCGATCTTGTTGGCTCCGGCGTCGGTGATGACGACGTCGAATTCGGTTTTCTCCTCCGCGGCTTCGGCGGGGCCGGCGGCGGGGCCGGCGACCATGGCAACCGGCGCGGCGGCGGAGACGCCCCAGGTTTCTTCGAGTTTTTTCACGAGATCGACAGCTTCCAGGACGGTGAGCTTGCCGAGTTCTTCTACGAGTGTGTCAATTGTGGCCATTGTGTGTTGTTTTGCGGTATCGTCGCCTCCGGGAGCCTCCGGAGATTTCAGTGCGGCGGCCGCCGCCCCGACGAGGAACCTTGGTGTGTTCAGCCGGCGACCTGTGGGACCGCCGGCATCCGTTCAGATTGTTTTCATTCTGCCGCGGCTTCCGCCACCGGGGCGGCTTCCTCCGGCTTGGGGGCGGACTCGCCGTCGGGATCGAATTTGTTGCGGATGACGCGGGCGATCATCGAGGCCGGCTCGAGGATGGTGCCGAGGAGTTGCGAAAGGACGGCCTCGCGCGAGGGGATCTCGGCAATGGCCTTGAGTTTGTCGCCATCGAGAACGGCGTTGCCGAGCAGGCCGATCTTCATTTCGGGCTTCTTGAACTCCTTCTCGAAGTTCTTGATGGCCTTGGCGGCGGCGAAGACCTCGCTCTGGCCGGTGACGAAGGCGGTCTGACCCACGAGGCCGCCGCTGATGTCCGGCAGGCCGGCATCGGCCAGCACCTTGCGCATGTAGGTGTTCTTGGCGACCGTGCAGCGCGCGCCACCGGCATCGAGCCGGTTGCGCAGTTCCGAGAACTGCTGGACGGTCAGGCCGGTGTAATCGATGACGATCAGGTAGGGCGAGGCGTTCACGCGCTCCATCAGGCCGTCGATGATGATTTTCTTGTCGGGATTCATGGTGGTGGGCGGTGCGGTGGTCAGGAGGCGGATTTCGAGTAGGTGGATGCCTCCAGCGGGATGCCGGGAAGCATGGAGGCTGCGAGGGTGACTGCCTGGATGTAGTTGCCCTTGGCGGAGGCCGGTTTGGCGCGGACCACGCTCTCGACGAAGGCGCGGGCGTTTTCCTCGAGCTGGGCCGGTTCAAACGTGGTTTTGCCGATGGATCCGGAGATGTTGCCGTTTTTGTCGAGCTTGTAATCGATCCGGCCGGCCTTGACCTCGCGCACGGCCTTGGCGGTGTCGTCGGTGACGGTCCCGGTCTTCGGGTTCGGCATCAGGCCGCGGGGTCCGAGGACGCGGGCGATTTTTCGCACCTCGGTCATCGCGTCGGGAGTGGCGATCGCGGAATCGAAATCCGTGAAGCCATCCTGGACTTTCTTGATGAGATCCTCGTAGCCGACATGCTCGGCGCCGGCGGCGCGGGCGGCCTCGGCGGCGGCACCTTGGGCGAAGACAGCGACGCGGACGTTCTTGCCGGTGCCGTGAGGCAGGGAAACGGATCCGCGCACCATCTGGTCGCTCTTGCGCGGGTCCACGCCGAGGCGGAACGAGAGCGTGACGGTGGGGGTGAACTTGGGCGCCGGGAATTGCTTCACGGTGCTGATGGCATCGGGGAGCGAGTAGCTCTTGCCGGTTTGGACGAGAGCGGCTGCCGATTGGTAACGTTTGCTGCGGTGTTTGGCCATTGGTTTCGGTGGTTTGCAGTTCGGGCGGATCACGCGCGGGCGGGACCCTCCTGCGGGTGCCCCGGACGGGCCGGGGCGGAGAGGGATGTCACATGCCTTCGATTTCGAGGCCCATTTGGCGGGCGGTGCCGGCGAGGATGCGTGCGGCGGCCTCGGGGTCCCGGGTGTTCAGGTCCGGCATCTTGATCTTCACCACGTCCATCAGCTGGGCCTTGGTGATCTTGCCGACTTTCACCTTGTTGGCCTCCTTGGATCCGGAGGCGAGACCGGCCGCCTTCTTGAGCAGGTTGCCGGCAGGTGGGCGCTTGGTGACGAAGGAGAACGACTTGTCCTTGTAAACGGAAATCACCACCGGCAGCACGTCACCGGACTGGCTCTGGGTGGCGGCATTGAATTCCTTGCAGAATCCCATGATGTTCACGCCTGCCTGGCCGAGGGCCGGACCCACAGGCGGTGA
>JBIJBN010000083.1:0-7512 GCA_044345175.1 Luteolibacter sp. | reverse complement strand
CGGTGGTCGCCGTATCATAAGTGGCCGGAGGTGCGGTAGAGGTCGAGCTTGCCGATGTGCGGCGTGAAAACCTGCGAGTAGCCCTGCTTGTCGAGCTCCTCGGTGATGAACTCCTGCAGCGCGCGTCTCACAAGAGCGCCCTTCGGTTTCCAGAGGATCAGTCCCTGGCCGACCATTTCGTCGATGTGGAACAACCCGAGCTCGCGGCCCAGGCGGCGGTGGTCGCGCTTCTTCGCCTCCTCCAGCCGGCTGAGGTGTTCCTCCAACAGCTCCTTGCTCTCGAAGGCGGTGCCATACAGCCGCTGCAGCTGGCCCTTGCTCTCGTCACCCATGTAGAACGAGGACGAGACCGACATCAGCTTCACGTTCTTGCACTTCGACGTGTAGCCGACGTGCGGGCCGGCACAGAGGTCGATGAAGTCGCCGTTCTGGAAACAGGAAATTTCCTCGCCCTCCGGGATCTTGTCGATGAGGTCGAGCTTGAAACGGGACGGGTTGCCCGGGCGCTCGCCCAGTCCGCCGAGGCGGCCGCTGGCGGCCATTGCCCTGGCCTCCTCGCGGGAGATCACCCTGCGCTCGAACTTCTGGTTGTCCTTGGCGATTTTCCTCATCTCCGCCTCGATTTTCCCGAAGTCGTCCGGAGTGATGCGGTGCTTCATCTCGAAGTCATAGTAAAAACCATTCTCGACCGGCGGCCCGTAGGCGAACTGGGCGTCCGGCCACAAGCGCAGGATGGCGGTGGCCATCACATGGGCGCAGGAATGGCGCAGCTTCTCCAGATCGGACATCTGCTGGCGTTCCTCGGGCGTCTTGCGGTCGTTCATGGCGGAGAAAGGGAAACCCCTTGGCCGGAGATTGTTCAAGGGGCAAATGAGCCGGAGCGGGCGACGCGGTCAGCGCCAGTTCCAGCGGATGGCCACATCGATCTCCGGATGGATGCTGTGATGCACGGGACACCCGCGCGCCGCGCTCTCGAGCGACGCGCGGTCGGGGTGGTGCGCGGGCAGCGGCATGTCCATGTCCAGCTCAAGGCGGCTGATGCGGCGCGGCGCCTCCGCGGACATGAACTTGCGCACGGTCACCGCCATGCCCTCGACCGACAGGTTTTTGCGGGTGGCCACGATGCCGATCACGGTGGCCATGCACGAGCCAAGGGCGGCGGCCACCAGATCCGTGGGCGAGAACGCCTGGCCGCGCCCATGGTTGTCGACAGGCGCATCGGTGACCAGGGTGTCGCCCGATGGCAGGTGGACGAGGCTGCAGTGCAGGTCGCCTTCATATTGGAGTTTGATTTCGACCATGGCTTTGCGGAACGCCGCCATCATTCGGGCGTGGGTGCGGATTTGGCAAGCACGACACGGAATCCGTAGAACTCGTCGCGATAGCCCGCGGGCACGGCATTGCGCGATCCGGTGTAGAGGTTCTCCAACTGGTGCGTGTTCCATCCGCCGCCGCGGAGCACACCGAGCACCTCGCCGCCGTGTTTGGAATACGCGTCATCCACCCATTCCTGCACATTGCCGCTGATGTCGTGCAGGCCGATGGAATTGGCATCGAACGAGCCGACCGGCGCGGTGTGGGGAAAACCATCGTCGTAGCCGGCGATGGTGCGGTCCGCCGGCATGCCCGGGGTGATTGCGGCGGCCATGTCGGCGAAGTTCCCCACCTTGCGGCCATCCGGCCAGTCGGGACCCCATGGGAAAACCGGTTGCTTGCGGGCATCGCGCGCACCCGGGCTGCCACCGTCCTCGCCGCTGAGTCCCGCCATCAGGCTCCACTCGGTGTCGGTGGGCAGGCGGTATTCGTGGGACAGGGTGATGCGGCCGTCCCTGCGCTCGCGACGCGTGAGCCACTGGCAGAACGCACGCGCATCCTCCAAGGTCACATTGATCACCGGATGATCGGGTTCCTGTGTGAACGGCGGCGCCGGCGGATAGGGCGTTCCTGTTTCGGTGACGAACAACGCATAGTCGCACACCCGGGTTTCCCAGACGGAGGCCATCAGGTCCGGACCCACCGGCACGAAGCGCATGGAAATGCCGTTCTCCCACGGATGGCCGAAAACCACGCCCTCGTTCCGCTCAAGGACAATCGACTGCTCGACCAACGCACCCTCGGGAATGACAACCATGCGCCGCTCCGGCTTGTATCCCTCCATCACCAGCATGAGCCTGGCCTTGCCGGGCCTGACTCCGGGGATGTCCAGCGGTTGATCGGTCTTCCCGGCCATCCGGCCGTCCAGATAGACGTCCGCTCCGGCCGGATCGCTGGTCACCAGCAGGCGTCCGGACCGGATCCTGCGGGCCACCAGATGGAATGGCAGCAAATTCCGGCCGGAGCTCAGGCTGTCCGACTCCATCGTCCGGAAATTTCCATCGCGCCGGGCGCGGATTTCATCATTCCACGTCAGGTGACCCTCCTTGATCGCACCTTCACGCAACCATCCGCAGAACGCCTGGGTGGCCGCGGGAGTGGCAAGCACCACTTCCACGGGCAGCCCGTCCTGGGTGGTGTGGTGAAACACCGCGGCATCATGGCCGGTGCCGGTCTCCGCCACGAATTTCTCCCACTCGCCGCGCGTGACATATCCGGAGCGCACATGCCGTCCCTCAACCGGCAAGTAACGGTTGCCAAGATGGTCGGTCCAGATCTCACCCGACTGCGGAGGCGCGAACACCCCGAGCCGAACGGATAGGACCATCGGCTCGATCGCGGAATCCGCCTCAACCATGCCGCTGACCGTCTGCGGACGGTAGCCATCCTTGCGCAGGGTGAAGGAAACCTCCTCGCCCACCCGGGCATTGAGGGTGGATGTGGGCGTGGTGCCGATCACCACACCGCGCGAGTCAATCACATCCGCACCCTCCGGAGTGCTGAACACCCGCAACAAACCCTCCGCAGGCACCTGCGGAGACCCCGCGGCCGCCGCATCGTCAAACCATGCCCGGGTCTTCGCGGCATGCCACAGCGCCCAGCCCGAGAAGAGGGTGAGCAGGCAGGTGGCAAGCCAGACACCCTGCACCGGTCTCAGGCCGCTGCCACCACGGCTGATCCTCCCCAAGGCCTCCGCAAGCTGCGCCGCAGTGGTGATCCGGCGCCGGGAAACCCGCGGCTCGCACACATCGCAGATCACGCGGTTGAGCTCCAGCCAGCGCTTGCGGTCGCGGCCTCCGGGCAACTCGTCGGGCAACTCGGGGAAATCCATCCGGTCACGGCCGGTGGCCATCTCATACAATACCTTGCCCAGACTGTAGATGTCCGCCTGTGCCGAACCCGGCCCCTCCGGCGGCACGAAACCCTCGGTGCCCACAAAGGTGCGCTGGCCGCGCGCGGCCACCAGACCGATGTCCGCGAGCTTGGCCTTGCCATTGACGAAAATGATGTTCGAGGGCTTCACATCGCGGTGCGCAAGACCGCTTTCGTGCAGGTGCTGCAGCGCCCCAGCCAGCCTCAAACCCACCTCGATGCACTCGCCGGTGTCATACCGCACCAAAGGCGCCCCGGGCTGGTCGCCACGCAGGGTGCGCGGCTGGTAATCCGCCGGATGGATCATCCGCCCGGCCGAGACATCGTCGCCCAACTCCATGAGATAATAGTAAAACGGCTCGTCTGCCATGCCCCGGCCGACATGGAGGATGTGAACCAGCCCCGGATGATCGCGCGACACGGGCTCGAATTTCCGGATCCCCTCGAACTCACGCTCAAACCCGCGGTCGTCCTCAAAATTCCCGCGCCGCAGGACCTTCACCGCGCGCAACGCGCCGGTCACGGCCCGGGCGAGCCAGACCTCGCCATAGGCTCCGCCACCGATCTTGCGCAGAACCTCATGATCCGGAATCACCGGGGGCGGGCGCACGCTAGCCGACATCGTCCTGTTGCTCGAGTTTCTCCAGTTCGCGTTTCAAAACCGCACCGACCCGGTGCTTCGCCAGATAGACCTGGGCCATGGTCACCTTGAGCTTTTCCCGCACCTTTCCGGCATCCCACTGCCTGACCACATAACAATCGAATATCTGGTATTGCTTTGGCGAGACCTGCGCCTTCACCCGGGCCAGCGCGGCATCAGCCAGGTTTTTCCTCCACTCGGTCTCCCAAAGGCGCGGCAACACCTCCCCGGCGGGATCCTCCACCCGGTCGATCGCCGAGGTCTTGCGGTCGTCATCCGCATCGCCAGCCCGCATCGCGGTGTCCTTCCTGCGCTTGCGGAACTGGTCGTTGATGCGCCAGCGCGTCATGTTCATCAACCAGGTCTTGAACGAGCCCAGCTCCGGGTCGTAGAGCTTCTTTTTGCTCTGCCGGGCGATCGCAAGCACCGTTTCCTGGACGCAATCGAAGGCTTCGTCATCGCGCAGCCCGGCCTTCACCGCCACCGAGTGGATCAGGCGCCAGTAGGTCTGATAGAACTCGTCCCAGCTTTTCTGGTCCTCCCAGTTCTCCAGCCTCGCGATCAGGCTTTTTCGGGTCCTGGCGAATCCCTGCGCCAGAACCTCGTCGCGGCCGTCCGCCTGATCCAAGTCGTCGCCTGCCATGAGCAGTTCCATAGACCATTTCCCCGGCCATGTCTTTCCCGGAATCGTGTTTTCCACAGGTTGTTCACAAACCTGCCGGTCCCCGGATGGCACGGGCACCGGTTTTCCTGATGCGTCATTGGCGGGCGTGGATCCGGCCGATGGCCCAGACGGCGTGTTCCGCCACCAGCGGGTCGCTGTCCGCGGCCGCGCGCCGGAGGGCGGGCAGGTCGTCCGGCCCACCCGTGTTGCCCAGTGCCACGCAGACGTTGCGCAGGAATCGTCCGCGCTTGATCCGCTTCACCGGCGAGTTGGCGAACAAACTGCGGAATGCCCCGTCATCCAGCTCGAGGAATTCACGCAGCCGCTTCACGAACACACTGCCGCGCGCATGAAACGACATTTCACGCGAAACTCCGGCAAAACGGTTCCACGGGCAGGCGTCGAGACAATCGTCACAGCCGTAAATGCGGTTTCCGACCGCCTCGCGGAACTCCTCGGGAATGGAACCCTTGTGCTCGATGGTCAGGTAGGAAATGCAGCGGCGCGCATCGAGCTGGCGCGGAGCGGTGATCGCGCGCGTCGGACAGGCGTCGATGCAGCGGACACATTTTCCGCAATGGTCTCCAAAAGGCGCGTCCGGCTCGAGATCAAGTGTCGTCAGCAAGCCCGCCAGGAAAAACCAGGTGCCCAGCCTGCGGTGGATCTGCATCGTGGATTTGCCATTCCACCCCAGACCGGCATCCGAGGCGAAATCACGTTCCAACACCGCACTGGTGTCGACATGCGCCTTCTGCACGCCACCAAGCGTCCGCATCATCCGGTCCATCTCCCGCAGCCGGGATTCGATCAACCCGTGGTAGTCGTCATTCCACGCATACCTTGCGATGCGGTAGCCTCCCGGATGGCCATCCGGAAACGGGTTTGTTCCAGGATGATAATTCATCGCCAGGCAGACCAGCGACCGGCACCCCGGCAACACCAGCCGCGGATCCGAACGGCGTTCCGGCGCACGCTCCATCCATGCCATCTCCGCGTGCCTGCCATCCGCCAGCCATTCGCGGAATTCCCGCGCATGCGCCGCCTCACCGGCCTTCGCGATCCGGCAGTCGTCGAATCCCAGCTCCTGCGCGTGCTCTTTGATTCGGGATTCGGCGCTTTGCATGGGCGGGTGCTGGATCAATGCACCGGCAGGATCGTTTTCCGCAAGGGATTTCGGGACGGATTGGATCGATCATGCCGGGCGGTTCCTGAAGTTTGAGGAAGGCGCCACATCCATGGGGAAAAGCACCACCCGCCAGGCCGGACATTCAAGGCGCCGCATCACGAAGCCTGTAATGGCAAATCATGGCGCAAGAGCCGCGCTGAGACGGAAAAACTGGCTGCTTGAACCGCTGAACGCCTCGGAGGAACGCACGGTGACGGTGGCTGTGCCGTTGCCGTGATCGGTGGTGGAAACGATGACGGCGGGCACAATCTGCGAGAATGTGAGATCGGAGCTGATTTCAACGGCTAGGCCGACGCCGCTGAGCGGATTCCTGCGCGTGAAGGTGATTGACGGATAGGAAACGCCGCCATCCTCAATGACACTCTGGGGAAACGACGCGGGGCCCGCCGTGCCGGGCTGGCTGTTGAGGACGAACTCAATCAGGTTCGGCAGGCTGTCGCCGTCAGGATCATCGGTGGCGCCCTGTTGGTCCGGCGGCAGGGTGGCGAGGGCGGACCAGTTGGCGAAGGACGGGGCCGGGTTGGCGATGGAACTCAAGTTGATGGTGAAAGCCGGTGAAGTCGAGTCGTTTGACTGGATGGTGAGGGTGGCTGTGCGGTTGCCTGCAGAACCGCCCTGAGGTGCGAAGCGCGGATTGAGGGTGATGAATTGGTTGACGCCCAGCGACGTGGGTGCGGTGGCTGGAACAGTGGCGAGGCTGAAGTCCGCGGCATTCGGGCCGGTGATGCTGAATGAGATATTGCCCAGCGCAGACAGGCCGGTATTGGACATGTATGCGGTTTGCTCGGAATAACCGGTGCTGCCGATTTCCCTCGCCCCAAGGGTCAGGTTGCCGCCGCTGGTTTGAAGAGTGAAAGAGTAGCGGACCGCAAGTTGCTGCGGGCCGCTGATATCAAGCGGCTCGGGCAGGATGATCATGAAGCCGTCCGTCTGACTGGCGGAATTCGTCGCCGTGCCCGCCAGCACCTTGCGGTCAGGCGAAATCGATGTGATCTGATTGAGCGTGTAGCCGGTCGTGGAGAGGCCGTAGGTGGAGGAGAGGAAATCCGGGATGACAACCAGCCTGCCGTCAGGCAGCCATACAGCGGCGCGGTTGTTGTTGAAGCTATTCGATCCTTGGCGGACGTTGCCCACTACCGTGCCGTCATCAGTGACCGTGCGGCCGTCGGCGAAGCTGTCATTGGTCCTGCGCGGCAGCGCGTCGCCGACCGGTGCCCCAAGCGGATCGCCGCGATCCCAGCGGAAGGCTGTCTGGCCGCTGCCGAAGGCAGGATGCACGGCGCCGAAGCCGGTGATGAAGCGGGCGTTTGGTGAGATGCCCCGCACATCGGCATTGGCGAATGATCCGTTGACGGGGTCCGGCAGAAGCGTGAATCCTCCGCTGGTGGTCCAAACAAAGGGGCCATTGAATACGCCGGTGCGCTCGTATCCCGAGATGGTGCTGCCGTCCGCGGAGATGCCGCCTGGATTCGAGGCGATGTCGTTGCCGGCATTCGGGACATTTCCCAACAAAGTGTAGGTGCCGCTCGCGGCGGAGTAGTGGTAGCCGTGGTTCTGGACCCAGGGTGAGACGGGAATGGAGGTCTGGATGGTGCCTGTCACATCGCCATTGGCGGCGAGGCCGATGGGTTGGTTTATATTGATGCTGGTGACCGGGCCAAGAGGCAACGGCAAGGCGGGCAGAACTGTCAGTGTCTGCGCCGCGATGTCGTAAATGGCGGGCGGCACGTTGCCGGAGCTGACTCCGAGGAGGATTTTGGTGCCGGAAGGATTGAT
>JBIJBN010000082.1:0-7579 GCA_044345175.1 Luteolibacter sp. | reverse complement strand
AGGCCGGGCGCACCTCCACCACATCGCCGCGGACGCGGACCTGGCCGCGGCCGAACTGGATGTCATTGCGTTCGAAGAGCATTCCGACGAGCGAGTTGAGGAACTCGCCGCGGGTGAGTTTCTGGCCGGTGCGCACCGGCACCATCATGTTTTCATAATCCTCGGGAGAGCCGAGGCCGTAGATGCAGGAGACCGAGGCCACCACGATCGTGTCCGGCCGGGTGATGAGCGAGCCCATGGTGGCGAGGCGCAGCCGTTCGATCTCCTCGTTGATGGCCGAGTCCTTCTCGATGTAGGTGTCGCTGCGCGGGATGTAGGCCTCCGGCTGGTAGTAATCGAAGTAGGAGACGAAATATTCCACCGCATTGTGCGGGAAGAAATTCCTGAACTCCGAGTAGAGCTGGGCGGCGAGCGTCTTGTTGTGGCTCATGACCAGTGTGGGCCTGCCGTGGCGTGCGATCAGGTTGGCCATGGTGAAGGTTTTTCCCGAGCCGGTGACGCCCAGCAGCGTCTGGTGGCGGTTGCCGGCATCCAGGGATTTGGAGAGCTTGGCGATCGCCTGCGTCTGGTCGCCTTGCGGGCGGTAGTCGCTGACGAGTTGGAAATCGGCGGGCATGATTCAGCGGATTTCCACCTCGTTGCCGGTGCGGGTGAGCAGTGTGATTTCCTCCATGTCCTGCGGGTGGAGCAGGATGGCGCCCGCGGGTTTGCCGGTGTGGCCGTCCCAGCCGCGGATGCGCAGCGGTGGTTCCCCGAGGGTGATGGATTTTTCCGCGGCGCGGTATTCCCTTGATTGGGGGAGGACGCGCCTGCCGTTGATCGCGGCGGTTTTCGAGTGGATGGTGGTTTGGATCGCGGTGTTTGCGGAAGGGTCGATGTGGAGTGCCGTGTAGTCGCGGATGAAGCGGCCGCCCTGCCACAGCGACAATGATTTGCGCCGGGGTTCGACGAGCAGGCGGAAATCCAGCGGCATGACGACCAGCTTGTCGCCGGGCTGGATGCGCGGCAGTTCCATCATCGAGTTGAGATGCATGATGCAATCGATGGTGGTGCGGTGGAGCGCGGCGATGCCGAGCAGGGATTCGCCGCGTTTGACCACATGGATGAGTTTCCCCTCCATGTGGGCCGGGCAGAGGATTTCATCGAGGTTGATTTCCCCGACGATGCGGCGTGCGACGGGTGCCGATGGCGAGCTTGGGAAGACATTGACGATGGCGGAGAGTTTTTCGCGCGCCTCGGGGATTTTACCGAGTGCCAGCAGTTCGTGGGCTTTTTGGAACGCCTTGCCACCGGGATCGATGTCCGGCATCTCCGGTGATTCGAGCATTTGCACCAGATGGGAATCCGCGGCGGAGCCGGGGATGCCCGCGGGATCCGGCAGCAGCCTGCTGAAGAAGCCGCCGAGCGGGGTGACGGCCACGTGCCATGCCAGCATGGCGGTCAGGGTCATGACCGCCATCACGCAGAGTGCGGCGCTGATCTTGACGAGCGTCCAGAGACTCATGGCCGGTCTGGTGTGGGGATGTCCGGTCAGATCAGGCCGCGGCGTTTGAAATCAAAGGCGTTGATCTCATGGGAGCGCAGGATCATCTCGAAAGAGAACTTGAGGATGCAGATTTCCCATGCGTCGTCGACACCCTCGATGACCGCGCGCGACGGGTTGCCGGTGCGGCGGATTTCCCCGAGCACGCGCTCGCGCACGGTGTCGATGCCCTCGTGCACCAGTTCCTCGCGCACCTCGCCGCGGCGGAAGTGGAATCCGTATTGGAGGAAGGCGAGGTCCCTGCCCTGGGCGCGGAATTGCTCGAGCATTTTGTCGAAGCGGGCGCGGGCGGACGGGTTGAATCCCTCCAGTTCGATTTCGCGGAATGCCTCCGGCCGCAGGACGCGCGGGCGCTGGGCCTCCACCTCGCCGGTGCGGATGCGCACTTGGCCGACGTGGTCCATGAGTTCGCTGATGAGTTGGAATTCGAAGCGTGTTTCGCCGAACGTCTGGATGCGCCGGTCCGGTTCGCGCAGGACGCGGGTGGTTTCGAGGGCGTAGTGGATGTTGTCCTGCGAGTGCATCGGCGCGGGGGATTTTCGCGCCGATTCCGGGCAATGCAATGAAAAGCGCGGCATGTGCTGCAAATCCGGCGTGTGGTGCCGCGGGTGGCGGATCAGCAGGCCAGCGTGCGTGTGGCGCGGCGTTCGTGTTCGCCGAGGTAGCAGCCGGGATCGGATCCCCAGAGGTCGCCGTTGTTGCAGAAGGCGGCGCGGGTGCGGAAGCCGCCGCCGCAGACGTGGAACCATTTGCATGCGGCGCAGGGACCGTTCATGCGTGTCTGGCGTTGTTCATGGGTGAGCAGGCCGATCGAGCGGATCGATGCGAGCATTGGGGCGGACTGCGGGTTTTGCTCCTCCCAGATACGGGAGAATGGCATGTTCCTGACGTTGCCGAGGGTGACATCCTGCCAGAACTGGTCCGGGTGGACATTGCCGCGGGTGTCGATGTTGGCGATGCCGCGGCCGGAGCTGTTGGCGCCGCCGCCGTTCCATGTGAGCAGGCGGCGGGCTTCGGCGAGGTTCGGGTGGTTTTCGTTTTCCATGCGCACGAGCAGGTAGGCGCCGTCGGCGGGTTGGGTGACGGTGAGCAGTTCGCGGGTGACCCCCTGTCGGTGCCATGCCTCGACGCGGGCGATGAGGGTGTCGATGGCATGGCGGGTATCCGCGGGTGGGAGGGTCTGCAGATCGCCGCCGCGGCCTGCGGGCACGAGGTGGTAGAAGCAGACGCGCTGGATTTCCTGATCCTCGATGAAATCGAGGATGCGGTTGATGTTCTCGACGTTGTGGCGTGTGAGGGTGAGGCGCAGGCCGGTTTTCTGGTTTGCGGCGTGGCAGTGTTTGAAGCCGCGCACGGCGGCGTCGAAGGCGCCTTGTTTGCGGCGGAACCGGTCGTGGATTTCGCCGATGCCGTCGAGCGAGATGCCGACGTAGGCGACATCGGCGGCCTTGAGAAGGGCGGCTTTTTCGGGTGTGATGAGGGTTCCGTTGGTGGAGATGGTGAGTTTGAGGCCGGCGGAAGAAGCCAGGTTGACGAGATCGAAGAAGTGTGGGTGGATCATCGGTTCGCCGCCGGAGAGGAGCAGCGAGGGGATCTGATAGGCGGCGAGGTCCGCGACCACTTGTTGCATTTCCTCCCAGTTCAGTTCGCCGGGATAGCGCATGGCCATCGAGTCCGAGTAGCAGTGGACGCAGCGGAGGTTGCAGGTGCGTGTGATGTTCCAGACGGTGATGGGTTTGCGTGAGCGTGCGGCGGCGGGCGTGCCGTCGGTGGTTCCGCCGTGTGTGGTGTGGCGTGCGGAGTTGTGGCCGTAGCGGAGCGCGTCGGCGGGCTGGGCGGTTCCGGTCCAGAGTTTGGTCAGATTGATCATGGGGTGACGGGTTGCCGGTTTTTTCCGGGGATGTGGATGCACGACGGGTCTTCGGCGAAGGGGTCGCCGTACACTCCGTAGGCGCGTGCGCGGGAGCCGCCGCATATGGTGCGGAATTCGCAGCGGCCGCACTTGCCGCCGAGCGCGTCGTTGTCGCGCAGCGAGATGAAGAGCGGGTGGTGCCGGTAGATTTGCGCCGGGTGTGTGTCCTTGACGTTGCCGCAGACGATTGGCAGGAAGCCGCTGGGTGAGACTTCGCCGGTGTGTGAGATGAACATCACGCCGCGGCCGTCGCGGATGCCGGGAGGCGAGCGCATGCCCGGCCGTTTGCTGCCTGTGGCGGCGCCCTTGCGCTGGATGACCACGCGGCGGAAGTGGTGGCCTTCGGTGGTTTTCACCGCGAACGGGGCGTTGCCGACGAGATCCGCCATGTCTTCGAAGATCCGTTCCAGATCCGCGGCGTCCAGCATTTCGTCCACGCCCGCGCGGCCGGTGGGCACCAGCAGGAAGACACTCCACATCGCGGGCTTGAGTTCGAACATGAGGTTTTTGAAAGCCGGGTATTCGTGCAGGTTGCCGCGGGTGAGGGTGGTGTTGATCTGGAGGGCGAGGCCGGCGGCACGGGCCTTGCGGACCGCCTGCATGGTGCGGTCGAATGTGCCGGGCACGCCGCGGAACGCATCGTGGGTCGCGCGGGTGGCGCCATCCAGGCTGAGCGACATGCGGCGCACGCCGGCTGCCATGAGTTCGCCGAAATCCGTGCGGATCAGGCGGCGGGTGGCGGCCGGGCTGAGTCCGACGTGCAGGCCGGATTGGTTTGCCGCGCGGACCAGATCGAGTGCGTCGCGCCGCATCAGCGGGTCGCCGCCGGTCAGGATGAGCATCGGTGGTTTCCAGCCGGCGAGTTGTTGGATGAGTCCGAGCGACTGTGCGGCATCCAGTTCCTGCGGGTGGCGGCGTGATTGGGCCTCGGCGCGGCAGTGGCTGCAGGCCAGCGCGCAGGCGCGGGTGATTTCCCAGAACACCAGGAACGGGCGGTCATTGAAATCGTAGTCCGCCGGGGATGGCGTGCCAGCGGAGTCTTCAGCGCCTGCGGATCCGATCACGATTGAATTGAAAGCCCGGCGGTGCGGCATGGCTTCGCCTGATTTGCGTGATGCTGTGCATTTTCATGCAGTGGGAGACACCATTTGCGGATGGCATCCGGCGGGTCCTGCGGACGGGACGCGGGCGGTGGCGACGGGTGATGAGAATCGCACCTTGACCCCGCAGGTCCGCCCCACTACCTAGGCCGCCGCATGGGATTTGACACACTTGGGCTCTCCGCAGCCGTTCTGGAAGCCATTGAGGAGTCCGGCTACACCACACCGACACCGATCCAGGCGCAGGCCATACCGATCATTCTGGAGGGCAGGGACGTGATTGGCGCATCGCAGACCGGAACCGGCAAGACCGCGGCGTTTGCGCTGCCGACGCTTTCGAAGATCGAAAAAACCGGCAAGCCGCAGATCCTGGTGTTGGAGCCGACGCGCGAGCTGGCGCACCAGGTGGCCGAGCAATTCGAGAAATACGGCAAGCACACCGGCATGAAGGTGGCGTTGTTGTATGGCGGGGTGGGTCTTGGGCAGCAATCCGACCAGCTTGCCGCCGGTGCCGACATTGTGGTGGCGACGCCCGGTCGGCTGGTGGATCATTTTTACCGGGCCACGATGCGGTTTGGCGAAATCAAGGTGCTGATTCTCGACGAGGTTGACCGGATGCTGGACATGGGATTCCTGCCGCAGGTGCGCAAGATCGTGAATCTTTGCCCGTGGGAAGGCCGCCAGACCCTGTTTTTTTCCGCGACCATGCCGCCGGCGATCCAGACCTTCGCCCAGTGGTGCCTGACGGATCCGCAGAGCATTGAGATCGCGCGCACGTCGATTCCCACCACTGTCACGCATGCCTTCTATCCGGTGGCCATGGACCAGCGTGACGAGCTGTTGCTGGAGTTGCTCAAGCAGACCGACTATCACTCGGTGATGATTTTCACCCGCACCCGCAAGGAGGCGGACGAAGTCACCGGGCTGATCAAGTCCACCGGTCAGACGAAGGTGGCGGCGATGCATTCGGACATCAACCAGGTGGACCGGATGAAGGCGCTGGCCGGCTTCAAGGCGGGTGATTACGAGATTCTCGTGGCCACTGATGTCGCGGCGCGCGGGATTGACATTTCGGGTGTCTCGCACGTGATCAACTACCGGGTTCCGGAAAACGCCGAGGACTATGTGCACCGGATCGGCCGCACCGGGCGCGCCGAGGCCGAGGGCGATGCCTTCACCATCCTCACTGCCGACGAACTCGACTTCGCCAAGTCCGTGGAAATCTTCATCGACCAGACGATTCCGCGGCGCAGGTTGGAGGGGTTTGATTACATCTACACCGCGCTGCTGGACACCTCGCCGCCCAAGCCGGTGCGCCGCAAGACCGGTGGCGGCAGGAAAAAGCGCCGCTGAGGCGGGGGTTTTGCGGGGCTGGCGCATCCCGGCTTGCCATGGCCGGGCATTTGCGCTGGTTTTCCGGCCATGCGCATTCTCATTACCGGCGGGGCGGGCTTTCTGGGCTCCCATCTTTGCGAGCGGCTTCTCAACGAGGGGCACGAGGTCATCTGCCTCGACAACTTCTTCACCGGCCGCAAGCGCAACGTGCTGCATCTGCTGGACAACCCGCGTTTCGAACTGGTGCGTCACGATGTGACCGAGCCGTTCAAGTTCGAGGTGGACCAGATTTACAACCTCGCCTGTCCGGCCTCGCCGCCGCATTACCAGCACAACCCGATCAAGACGATCAAGACCTCGGTGATGGGTGCGATCCACTGTCTTGGTCTGGCCAAGCGAGTGGGCGCGCGGGTGTTCCAAGCCTCCACCTCCGAGATTTACGGTGATCCGGTGGTGCATCCGCAGCCGGAATCCTATTGGGGCAACGTCAATCCGATCGGCATTCGTTCCTGTTATGACGAGGGCAAGCGCTGTGCGGAGACCCTGTTTTTCGACTATCACCGGCAGAACCAGGTGGACATCCGGGTGGTCCGTATTTTCAACACCTACGGCCCGCGCATGCTGCCGGACGACGGCCGGGTGGTTTCCAATTTCATTGTCCAGGCGCTGCAGGGCAAGGACCTGACGATTTACGGTGATGGCACGCAGACGCGCTCGTTTTGTTATGTGGACGACCTGATCGAGGGATTCGTGCGGCTGATGAACCATCCCACGCTGACCGGTCCGGTGAACATCGGCAATCCGGGAGAATTCACGATGCTGGAGCTGGCGGAGCTGGTGCTCAGGAAAATCGGCGGGCCGTCCAAGATCACCCATCTGCCGCTGCCGGGTGATGATCCGAAGCAGCGCCAGCCGGACATCGGTGTTGCGAGGCAGGAGCTCGGCTGGGAGCCGAAAGTGCCGCTGGAGCAGGGGCTGGATCCGGCGATCGCGTGGTTCCGCAAGCTGGTGGCCGGGGCCTGAGCGCGGCGTGGCGCGGGGTTTGTGGCGGCGGTGTGCGGTTATTTTTTGGCCACCTCGTCGTCCTCGTCGATGTTGTGGGTGAGGATGAACTGGAGGTCGTCGAGGCCGAGGTTCGAGGCGAATCCCTCGTCGCCGAGCACGTTGGTGACGAGCTGGGTTTTCTGGTGTTGGAGGATGCGGATTTTCTCCTCCACGGTATCGCGTGTGAGCAGGCGGTAGGCGATGACCTTGTTTTTCTGGCCGATGCGGTGGGTGCGGTCGATGGCCTGGTTTTCGACCGCGGGGTTCCACCACGGGTCGTAGAGGATGACGTAGGACGCGGAGGTCAGGTTGAGGCCCGCGCCGCCGGCCTTGAGCGAGAGCATGAAGACGGAAGGGTCCTTGGTCGTCTGGAAGCGTTCGATTTCGCCCTTGCGGTCCTTGGTCTGGCCGGTGAGGTAGTTGTAGGGTCGGCTTTCGAGTTCGAGGCGTGCCTTGATCAGGTCCAGCATCGAGACGAACTGCGAGAACACCAGCACCTTGTGGCCCTCCTCGTGGAGTTGGTCGAGCAGGTAGAACAGCGACTCCATCTTGGCCGACTCCTCCTTGAGGTATTTCGGATCGATGAGTCCCGGGTGGCAGCAGATCTGGCGCAGGCGCATCAATCCCTGGAGGATGGCGAAGGAG
>JBIJBN010000081.1:0-7593 GCA_044345175.1 Luteolibacter sp. | reverse complement strand
GCAACTTGCGGTCATAATCCTCGGTGCCGCGGTCGCCCGTGATTTCCGAAGGCATTTCCATCTGCGTGGAGCGGATCCTGATGTGCTGGGTATGCTCGGTTTGAGTGGCCATGGAATGGGGTCTGGTATCACAGACAATCCCCCGATACATGGAATTCCGCCGGGCATCCAGCAAAATATTTCACTTTTCTTGACAAATTTCCGGGGAGCCGGGCGCCCCACCGCCCGCCGCCGGAACGCGTCTGAAGGGCCGGAGATACCACTCCTTCAGGCGGCCCAGCAACAGTCTGGCGTCTTCCGCGGCGAGATAGGAACTGGGGATCAGATAGAGCGTGATCACCGTGGCGAAAAGAATGCCGAATGCCAGCGAGGCGGCCATCGGCACCAGAATCTGCGCCTGCAGGGATCGGTCGAAGAGAATCGGCAGCAGTCCGGCGAAGGTGGTCGCGGAGGTCAGGATGATCGGCCGGAAACGGCGCGTTCCGGAATGGATGACCGATTCCAGCATGTCTTCACCCGCCCTGACCTTGCGGTTGATGAAGTCAACCATCACCAGCGAGTCGTTCACCACCACTCCCGCCAGCGCGAGGATTCCGAACATCGAGAGATAGGACGGAGTCAAATCCAGGATCAGGTGGCCGATCACTGCGCCGATCGCGCCGAACGGCACCGCCAGCATGACGAAAAACGGCTGATAGAGGGAACCGAAGGGAATCGCCAACAATGCGTAAAGCGCCAGAAACAATGCGATCGCACCAAGGATCGTGCGCTTGCGCGTCTCCTCGTGCTCGGCCACGTAGCCGCTGTAGCGCCATGTGAGTTCGGGATGCCGGTTGAGCAGGGCGTCCAGCCCGGGCGCCAGATTCCGCGAGATGGACACCACATCCACGGACTTGTCGGCCGGCTGCGCGTAGACGGTCACCACCTGGCTGCCATCGATGCGCAGGACCTCGGAGCGGGCCCGTCCGAAGCTGGCGGTGGCCACCGAGTGGAACGGCGCCTCGCCGCCGGCTGGCGTGCGGATGCGCAGGTGGTCGAGCGTGTCGAGCGACTGGCGCCGTGCCAGCGGCATGCGCACCATCACGCGGATGTCGTCG
Organism: Luteolibacter sp.; assembly: GCA_044345175.1. Lineage (GTDB taxonomy): Bacteria > Verrucomicrobiota > Verrucomicrobiia > Verrucomicrobiales > Akkermansiaceae > Luteolibacter. The sequence continues at coordinate 6,496 of JBIJBN010000081.1, read as the reverse complement.
CGCCCGCGCTGGACGCGCTGGGCGAGCTCGCCGAAAAAGGCCGCGCGCACCTGCCGTGCGAGTTCCCGCTGGGTCAATCCGAGGGCCTCGCCCTCCGGGCGGATGGTGATGACGAGTTCATCCCGGTTTCCGGAGGAATCGTTCGATGTGTCGGCGATGCCGTCGTAGGTCTGCAGCTTGCGCTCGATCTCATCGACCACCAGATCCCTCTCGTCGCCGGCCGGGCCGCGGATCTCGATGGCGAGCGACTCCACCTCGCCGGAGGATTCACCACGCGAACCACCGCCGATCTCACCCCTCACCCAGAACGACTGCACATCGGGCATTTCACCGGCAAGCTCGGTCCAGCGCCTGGCAATCTCGCTGTTTTTCGGCCCGGGTTCGGACCGCTGGCCGGGGTCGGTCACGGAAATGGCGACGGTGCCGACGCGCGGCTCGAGGCGCGACCTGTGCGGCATGCCGCCGCTTGTGCTGATCATGTCGCCGATGATCGAGCGGCCTGTTCCCGGATCGACAAATTCCCGGCGCAGCGAGTCAACCACGCCGGCGACATGGCGGACGCGCAGCTCGGTCTGCTCCACCGTCGTGTCGCGCGGCATGACAATCCGCGCGCTGATGATGTTGCGGTCGATCGAAGGCATGTTGGCGAAGCCCATCACGCCGCTGCTGAAATATCCGATTGCCGCCATCGCCACCGCCGCGAAAGCAGCCAGCGAGATAAAGCGGTGCCGGACGACCCAGCGGAGCGATGGCTCGTAAACCCGGCCCACAAAAGCCTCCAGCGTGTCCGCAACACGCTTCTGGAAACGCTCGAAGCGGTTGAGCCGGCTGCGGCCGACCCTGACGTATTTCAGGTGGCAGGGCAGCACCAGCTTGGATTCGATGAGTGAGAAAAGCAGCACTGCCGCCACCACCGGCGGGATCTGCTTCGTGAACGCGCCGTAGAAACCGTCGAAAAACATCAGCGGCAGGAAAGCGACGATGGTGGTGATCGCGCCGAAGGTGACGGGCACGGCCACCTCGCGTGTGCCCAAGGTCACTGCATCCAGCGGTTCCATGCCTTCCCGCAGCCTGATGTAAACATTCTCGGAGGTCACGATGGCGTCATCGACGATGATGCCGACCACGATGATGAATCCGAACAGGCTCATCACATTCGCGGTGAGGCCGAACCACGGCATCAGGATGAAGCCGCCGGCGAAAGCAACCGGGATCCCCAGGGTCACCCAGAAGGCGATGCCCGGACGCAGGAAAAGCCCGAGGATGATGAGCACCAGCAGGCTGCCTTGCAGCAGGCTGCCGAGCAGGGTGCCCAGGCGGCCTTCCAGCTCCAGCGATGAATCATCCCAGACATGCAGTTCCACACCCTCGGGAAACCGCGCGCGCGCGGTCGCCGCGTAGTTCCTGACCGCCGCGGCGATCTCCAGCGCGTTCTCTTGTCCGAGCCGGAGTGTCTCCACCAGCAGGCATGGCATGCCGTTGTAGCGGATGATCTTGCGGTTTTCCTCGAAACTGTCGTTCACCCGCGCGACCTTGCCCAGGCTGACCTCGGCCCCGTCGCGGTTGCGGATGATGATGTTTTCAAAATCCCCTCGCACGTAAGCCTGGCCCTTCGAGCGGATGATCAGGCTGCCTTCGTCGGTCTGGATCTGGCCCGCGGGAAGGTCGAGCGACGACCGCTGGATGGCCGCGCTCAGGTCCGCGAATGTCAGGCCGAAATCGCGCAGGCGCATCGGGTCCGCCTCGATCGAGATTTCCGGCGGGCTTGCGCCGAGCACCTTTGCCTGGGAAATGCCGGGCATCTCCACCAGATCGTCGCGCACCCGTTGCGCGGCGCGCAGCAGGTCGCTCTCGTCCATGTCGCCGGCCACGGCCAGCGTGATGACCTCGAACCACTGGCTGCTGTCCGGAATCGCGATTACCGGCGGCTCGGTCTCGGCGGGGAAGGTGGTGATGCGGGCGACGCGGGTTTTCACCTCCTCGAGCAGTTCGCGCGGGTTGGTCCGGTCATGGGCGATCACCTGCACGCTGGCGCTTCCGTTTCCGGCCATGCTGATGATGGATTTCACCCCGCTGAGCCCCTCAAGGGATTTCTCAATCGGCAGGATCACCGCGGTTTCCAGATCGGCCGGGCTCCCGCCGCGATACGGGACATCAATGTAAACCTCGTTGAAAACAATCGCGGGCGTCACCTCCATCGGCACCTTCTCCATCGCCGAGTAGCCACCCCACAGAAGGATCGCGACGATCAGGAAATTGGCTGCGATGTCGTTGCGGGCGAACCAGCGGATCATGAGCAAGGGTCTTGTGCGGTGGCTTGGGCCAATCTCGGGAGGATCATGCCGCGATCAAATGTAAAACATCCCGCCGCCGGGATCGCGCGCGAGGCTCTCCAAGGTGACGCGGTCGAGCTCGGCATGCAGGGTGGCCGCGACCCGCTCCCAGACCTGGCGCACCGCCTGCCCGGACTCCCCGGCGGCGGACACCGCGCAGAGGAGCAGTGCGGGATCCACCGCATCCACCACCTGGCGCAGGGTCACGCTTTCCGGCGGGCGGGCGAGCTGGTAGCCGCCGGCCTGGCCGCGGCGGCTCATGACCAGCCCGGCGCGCCTGAGGTCATTGAGGATCTGGACCAGAAAGTTGGCCGGCACGGCTTCGCGTTGCGCAAGTTGCTCAAGCTGTGTAAGAGTCCGTCCGTCATGCCGCCTTGCCAGCTGGGCGATCGCCCGGCAGGCATACTCCACCTTTTGTGAAATTTTCATGAACGAATCCCATCAGAGCACACCCCCGCCCGCCAGCAAGAATACCGCAAAGCTGTGCGCGGGCCCGTCCGCCGATGTCCCGGCCGTGTGGGAAACCCTGCGCAGTGAGGCCGCGAAAGTCGCCGCCGCGGAACCGGCGCTGGAGCACCTGGTCCACGATGTGATCCTCGGCCGTGACTCGCTCGCAGCGGCCCTTGGCGCCCGGCTGGCCCGCCGCCTCGCGCGTGGTGACATGCCGCGCGAGACGCTCGAGCCGTTGTTCAGCGGGATCTTTGGCAGCAACCCGGCCATCGTCCATGGCGCGGCGCGCGACCTGCTTGCGATGTTCGAGCGGGATCCCGCGTGCTTCTCGCTGCTGGAGCCCATGCTTTTCTTCAAAGGCTTCCTCGCCCTGACGACCCACCGCGTGGCCCACCAGTTGTGGCGCGACGACCGCCGCTGGCTCGCGCTTTACGTCCAGAGCGTGGCCAGCGAGGTGTTCGCCGTGGACATCCACCCCGCCGCGCGCATCGGCTGCGGCATCCTGCTCGACCATGCCACCTCGTTCGTGGTCGGCGAAACGGCCATCATCGAGGACGATGTGTCCATCCTGCACGAGGTCACCCTCGGCGGAACCGGCAAGCAAAGCGGCGACCGCCACCCGGTGATCCGCTCCGGCGTGTTGCTCGGGGCCGGAGCGAAAATCCTCGGACGGGTGGAAATCGGCACCGGCGCCAAAGTCGGTGCTGGCAGTGTGGTGCTGGCCGATGTGCCGCCACACACCACCGTGGCCGGCGTGCCCGCGGTGATCGTGGGTGCAGCCGGCGAGGAAAATCCGGCCATCGAGATGAACCAACAGCTCGGCTGCGGCTGAGGCGCGTGGCTCAGGCGGGTGTGATCCTCACCAACAACTCGTCGCTCTCCACACGGTCGCCTTTTTTCACCAACAGTTCGGCGATCGTGCCATCGGCCGCCGCGCTCACGGTGGTAAGCATTTTCATGGCCTCGAGCACGACGAGCTTGTCGCCGGCCTTCACCTCCTGGCCCGGGGAAACCGCGGTCTCGGTGACCATTCCCGGCATCGGCGCGCAAACCTGCGCGGGATCCGACGGATCACCCTTCGGCCGGCCTGCCGCGTCGGGGGTCTTGAGCGAGTTGTCCAGCACCGAGGACTCGCGCGGCATGCCGTTGAGCTCGTAAAACAAGGTGCGGCGGCCGCTGCCGTCCGCCTCGCCGATGGATATCAGCTTGATGATCAGGATCTTGCCGGGGTCGATCTCGATCTCGATTTCCTCGCCAATCTGCAAGCCGTAGAAGAACGCCGGCGTTGGCAGGCCGCTGAGGTCGTCGTATTCCGCCTTGAATGCGTTGAACGCCTCGAACACCTGCGGATACATCAGGTGCGAATACAGGTCGTCGTCCGTGGCGGCACGACCGAGTTTCGCGGCAAGCCCCGCGCGTGTGGCATCGAGATCCACCGGTTCGGCCAATTCGCCGGGCCGGCGGGTCGTGGCCTTCCTGTTCGGCCCGAGAACCACCTTCTGCACATCCGCTGGCCAGCCGCCGTCGGGCTGGCCAAGACCGCCGGAGAGCATGTCGATCACACTCTCGGGGAAATCGATCGAGCCGGGTTTGAGTTTCGGCACATCGGCCGCCTTGATGCCGCGGGTGACAAGGAACATGCACATGTCGCCGACAACCTTGGACGACGGCGTGACTTTCACGATGTCGCCAAACAACTGGTTGACCTCGGCGTAGGTGCGGGCGATTTCGCGCCAGCGGTGGCCGAGGCCCATGGCATTGGCCTGCTCGCGCAGGTTGGTGTATTGGCCGCCGGGCATCTCATGCTCGTAAACCTCGGCGGTGCCGGAGCGGGGCGCGGAGTCGAACGGCTTGTAGAAGGCAAGCACCTCCTCCCAGTAGTCGGAAAGCTCGTTGAGGGCGTCAAAGTCGAGTCCAGGGTCGCGCCCGGTCCCGGCCAAGGTGGCGCTCACCGAGTTGAGGTTCGGCTGCGAGGTGGAGCCGGACATCGAGGCGATGGCGAGATCGACGATGTCCACGCCCGCATCGCAGGCGGCCAGGACGGACGCGGCATTGAGCCCGGAGGTGTCGTGGGTGTGGAAGTGGATCGGGATGCCGATCTCCTGCTTGAGCGCGGTGACCAGCTTGTGCGCGGCGGGCGGCTTGCACAGGCCAGCCATGTCCTTGATGGCGAGGATGTGCGCGCCCATCTTCTCAAGCTCACGGGCCTTGGCGACGTAGTAGCCGAGCGGGTATTTGTCGCGCTTCACATCGTTGATGTCGCCGGTGTAGCAGATGGCCGCCTCGCACAGGACACGGCCGTGGCCGCGCGCCGCCTCCATCGCCACCCGCATGTTGGGAAGGTAGTTGAGCGAGTCGAAGATGCGGAAGACATCCATGCCGGAGTCGGCCGCATGGCGGACGAATCCCGCGACCACGTTGTCCGGGTAGTTCGAGTAGCCCACGGCGTTCGAGCCGCGGAACAACATCTGGAAGCAGATGTTGGGAATCATCTCGCGCAGGCGGCGCAGTCGCTCCCAAGGGCACTCGCCGAGGAATCGCATCGCCGTGTCAAAGGTGGCACCGCCCCACATCTCCAGCGAGAAAAGCGACGGCACGCGGTGTGAAACAGCCTCCGCCACTCGCAGCATGTCATGCGTGCGCATGCGCGTGGCGATGAGCGACTGGTGGGCATCGCGCAACGTGGTGTCGGTGACCAGCAGGCGTTTCTCCTCGAGAATCCAGCGGCAGAACGCCTCGGGACCCATCTCCCGCAGGTGGTCGCGCGAGCCCTTGGGAACGACCGCATGGTGCTCGATGACGAGCGAGTCCGGCACATGCGCCTTGGGCAGCGGCGCGGCGGGCCGCCAGCCCTTCGCATTCGGATTGCCGTTGATGGTGATGTCCGAGAGATAGGCCAGCGTGCGTGTCGCACGGTCGCGGCGGGTGCTGAACCTGAACAACGAGGCCTTGGTGTCGATCAGCTTGGTATGCGCCTGCCCGGCGCGGAACGTATCGTCCGCAATCACGTTTTCGAGGAACGGGATGTTGGTTTTCACCCCGCGGATGCGGAACTCCCGCAGGGCGCGGTCCATGCGCTGGCACGCGGTGTTGAAGTCGCGGCCCATGGCGGTGATCTTCACCAGCATCGAGTCGTAATACGGCGTGACCACCGATCCGGCATCGCCCGAGGCGGCATCGAGGCGGATGCCGAAACCCGCGGCCGAACGGTAGTTGAGGATGCGCCCGTAGTCGGGCGAGAAATTCTTGAGCGGATCCTCGGTGGTGACCCGGCATTGGATCGCGAAGCCGTTGCACGGGATCTCCGCCTGTGCCGGGATGGCCACCTCAGCGCCGTGCAGCGGCTCGCCCTGCGCGATCAGGATCTGCGACCGGACCAGATCGATGCCGGTCACGCACTCGGTGACGGTGTGCTCCACCTGGATGCGCGGGTTCATCTCGATGAAGAACCAGTCGTTGAGGTCCATGTCGTAGAGGAACTCGACGGTGCCCGCGTTGTTGTAGCCGATCCCCCGGGCCAGCGAGACGGCTGCCTCGCAAAGTTCGCCACGCACCTTCGGATCGAGGTGCATCGCCGGCGCGACCTCCACCACCTTCTGGTAGCGGCGCTGCACCGAGCAGTCGCGCTCATGCAGATGGACGACGTTTCCGTGCTGGTCGCCTAGAACCTGCACTTCGATGTGCTTTGCCCGCGCGATGTAGCGTTCGAGGAA
>JBIJBN010000080.1:0-7632 GCA_044345175.1 Luteolibacter sp. | reverse complement strand
GCCGTTATTTCGAGCCCGGTGAATCGTGCGAGCCGGTCGTTTGGAACGGCCTGCGCATCGGTGTGACGATCTGCGAGGACATCTGGACCGAAGACTACCTCCAGCGGCCGTTCTATGACCGCGACCCGGTGGACGAACTGGCGGCCAAGGGCATCGACCTGCTGCTGAACCTCAGCGCCTCGCCATTCCACTTGGGAAAACCCGCATTGCGCCGCGCGATGATCGGTGGCATCGCCCGCCATGCAAAGGTGCCCGTGGTTTACTGCAATGCGGTCGGCGCGAACGACCAGCTGGTATTCGACGGCCACTCGCTGGTCGCATCCGCGAACGGCCGCATTCTCGACCAGGCGCCGGGTTTCACTGAAACCTGCCGGGTGCTGGATCCTTTCCGCAAGGTGGAGGATGATGCGCCGCTTGACGATGGCGATGCGGCGCAGGTGCACCAGGCGCTGGTGCTCGGCCTGCGTGATTACGTGACCAAGTGCGGTTTTTCCGGCGTTTGTCTCGGCTTGAGCGGCGGCATCGACTCGGCGCTCACCGCGGTGATTGCCGTTGAGGCGCTCGGTGCGGAGAACGTGCGCGGCCTGACGATGCCGGGTCCGTATTCCTCGCGCGGCAGTGTGGAGGATTCGTTCGCGCTGGCGCGTCATCTGGGCATCCGCTGTGACGAGGTCGCCATCGATGCCGTTTTCGCGTCGGTGAAGGATGCCATGCGGCCGGTGTTCGGCGGCCGGCCGGAGGACGTGACCGAGGAGAACATGCAGGCGCGCATCCGCGGCCTGCTGCTGATGGCGCTTTCCAACAAGGAGAACCTGCTGCTGCTCACCACCGGCAACAAGAGCGAGCTGGCCGTGGGCTACTGCACCATTTACGGCGACATGAACGGCGGCCTTGCGGTGATTTCCGACCTGCCCAAAACCCGCGTCTATCAGGTGGCCCGCTGGATCAACCGCGGCCGCGAAATCATTCCATGGAGCACGATTGACAAGCCGCCGAGCGCCGAGCTGCGTCCTGACCAGAAGGATCAGGACACGCTGCCGCCCTACGAGACCCTTGATGCCATTCTGGAGCTTTATGTGGAGAACCACATGTCCGCGGATGAGATCATCGCGCGCGGCTTCGAGGAAAACACGGTGCGCTGGGTGCAGCGCCGCGTGGACCTGAACGAGTGGAAGCGCCACCAGGCGGCACCGGGCCTGCGTGTGACCTCCAAGGCCTTCGGGATCGGCCGCCGGATGCCGATCGTGCAGCGTTTTGTCGGGTGATGATGCCGAGGCCGAACCGTTCCGCGACCATGACACTTGAAGAAGCGCGCGCGATTCTCGGTTTGAAGCCGGACGAGGATCCGCGCGCGCGGCTTGACGGGTTTGAAAAGACCCGCGCGGGACTGGCGGCCATGGCCGGTGCCGCGGCCGATGGCCGGCATGCCTTGCGCCGCCGGCAAAAACTCGAGATGTATGAGCGCGCGCTGGCCGTGCTGCGCGGGCACATGGAGGATCCGCGCGACGCTGGCGCGGCGGGGCATGCCGGGGCCGGGGCGTGGCTGGCAGCCGTTCTCGTCCTGCTGGCGCTCGCCGCGGTTGGCGTCGTGCTTTACCAAAAGCATGACAAGGAAAACCAGCTGCGGATCCGCCAGCGCATCACCGTGCTCGAGCAGCAGGGAGCGGCGCATCTCGAAAACCGCCGGTGGCTGGATGCGGCAGGTATCTATCAGGAAATCCGCAGGCTTGATCCGCAATCCGCCGTTGCCGCCGCCGGCATGCGCGGCGTCGAGGCCGGCATGGTCGAGGAGCAGAACCAGTTTGTCGGGTATTGGACGGGGCAGGCGATCGCCGGACTGGAAGCCGGCCAGCTCGACGAGGCGGAGGCGGCGGTGCGGCGGGTTCTTGAAAGGTATCCGGACGAGTCGGAAGCTGCCGCGATTCTCGGGCGTGTGGCGGCCGCGCGTGAGGGGCTTGCCCGCGCCGCGGAGCTGGCGGCTGCCCGCGGGTTGTTGGAAAAACGCGAGTGGCAGGCGGCGGTGGATGCCGCACGCCGGATGCTCCGGTCCGCGCCTGGCGACCGTGATGCCGCGGCGCTGCTGGCCGATGCATCCGCCGCATTGGAAAAACACCGGGCGGATCAGGCGCGCGCGCTTGAGCTTCACCGGATGGCCGCGGCGCGGGACCAGGGTGTTTTCGACCAGGCGGCGCTCGACATGCTGCGCGAGGCCATGTCGCTCGCACCGGAACTTGCTGTCATCAGGGAGCTTCACGAAAAAATGGCGTCCTACACGCGGACGCTGCGTGTGCCGGAGGATTTTGCCACGCCGGCCGAGGCGCTTGCCGCTGCCCGCGGGAGCGACCGCATCGTGCTCGCTTCCGGCACATGGCAGGGACCGCTGGTGATTGATGCGGCGGTGGATTTCCAGGGCGCGGGTCCGGGTCTGACCGTGGTCGAGTGCGCGCCCGGGGATGGCAGCGCCATCACGATCGGGCCCGGTGCGCAAGGTGCGCGTGTTTCCGGCATGAACATCCGGCATGCGTCGTTTCTCGCAGATGGAAACAAGCGTTTTGCCGCGGCCCTGGTCCGCGGGGGCGGCGCCATATTCGTGGACTGCCATTTTTCGGATGCCAGCGGCCACGGGCTGGTGGTGATCGAACGGGGCGAGGCCGTGGCCAGGCGCTGCAGGTTCATCGGAAACGCATGGAACGGCGCCGCTGCGACGGGCGGCGGCGCCCGGCTTGAGGTGCGCGATTCCGTGGCCTCAGGCAATTTCGAACACGGCATCGAATCATGGGATGGTGCCGCCGCCACGCTGGTGAACAACCGATGCGAGGGCAACAGCCGCAACGGCATCCACGCCGACAGCCATGCCGCCGCAGTGGTCATCGAGGGCAACCGGCTGGTCTCCAACCGCGAGTTCGGGCTGGTGCTCGGCAGTGCGGGAGCAGGATCCGTCACTGGCAACAGCGCGCGCGACAACCAGCTCGGCGGTTTTGTTTTCCGCACCCGGGCGGCGGCGGCCGCCGTCTCCGGAAACCATGCCACTGCCAATCACGGCCCCGGCATCGTCTTCGAAGCGGGTTTTCCCGCGGCGGATGATCCACGCGGCAACATGGCCTCGGGCAATGACTCCGGAGAGGTGATCACCGATGCCGATCTCTCTCCGGGCCCTTAGGATGCATGCGCCGGGGCACGGATTGGCCGCCGGCGGTCGTGCCCGCCGGCGGCCTTCCCATGCCGCCCGAGCCGCGCAGCGTTCGCGCGGCATCGGGAGCGCCTGTCTCAACTCACCGGAATCGCATGGGCCGTGGGCTTGGCGACCGGATTCTTGGGCAGGTGGACGGTCAGGATCCCATCCTTGTATTCGGAGGTGATTTTGTCGGAGTCGGTGTCATCCGGCAGCGTGAACGACCGTTCGAAGCTGCCATAGGCACGCTCGACGCGGTGGTATTTCGTTCCCTTCTCCTCCTTCTCCACCTTGCGTTCGCCGCTGATGGTCAGGGTGCCGTCATCGACATTCACCTTGATGTCGCCCTTCTTCACCTCGGGGAGCTCGGCCTTGACGATGTATTCGGCATCGTTTTCGCCAATGTCCACCGATGGTGACCAGTCGGCCAGCGTCATCGATTCCTCGACTTTCGCCGGCCATCCGGTGAAGGTGCGTTGCATGCTGCGCATGAGGTCGTCCATTTCGCGGAACGGATCTCTGCGCAACATCGGCCGGAACAGGTCCAGCGAGTCCGTTTTTCCAAACGGATTCAGTTTGGTGATCATGTTCATGGTCTTGCCTTTCTGATTCCGGCGGGTGGTTGATCCCGGTGTCCCCGCGGCCGCCGGCAGCCGCAGTGGCGGGATTGCATTCTGCAACCGGCCCGGACGGGAGACATCAACTCACTCGAGTGATGAAACCGGGGGGAACTCCCGCCGCACCGGACGATGGCAACATGCCAGTGCGGCGGGATCTGTAAATCAGGGGAATCACGCCGCCGCATCCTGCGATGTGCCGCGCCGCGGCATAGGCGGAATCATTATCCGGTCATCCGGGCTTGCCGCTTGATTCGCCAGCCGTGCGCCCCAAAGCTGCCGCCATGCAGAATCCCGCCTACGTTCGCGACGCCTTCGCGCGCATCGCTGGCCGCTACGTGCTCACCAACCATGTGCTCAGCGGCGGGGCCGACATCCTGTGGCGCAAGGCGGCCACCGCGCGGGTCCGGCGCTGGAACCCCGCGCGCTTGTTGGATGTGGCTGCCGGCACCGGGGATCTGGCATTGGAAATCCAGCGGAAATGCCCGGATTGCGAGGTCACGGCCACGGATTTCTGCGCGGAGATGCTTGCCCATGCCGCGAGCCGCGGTGTTTCCCGCACCGTGGTGGCGGATGCCCTCCGGCTGCCGTTTCCCGATGCGGGCTTTGATGCGGTGACGGTGGCGTTCGGGCTGCGCAACATGGCCGACTATCCGGCGGCGTTGCGTGAAATGCGGCGCGTGCTCAAGCCCGGCGGCCATTTGTTGATTCTGGATTTCTCGCTGCCGCGCGGCGTGTTGCGGCCATTCTACCGGTTTTACCTGCATGGCGTGCTGCCGCGGATGGCGGGCATGCTCACCGGCCAGCGGGACGCCTACGAGTATCTCGGCGGCTCCATCGAGGCATTTCCATCCGGTGAGTTGATGATCGACCTGCTGGCAGACTGCGGTTATGAGGAAAACACCGCCACGCCTCTCACCGGCGGCGTGGTTTCGATCTATCAAGCAAGACGGCCGCAATCGTGAACACCGCGCCATCCATGACTCCGCGCGAAGCCGCCACCACGCTTGCCATGCGCCTGAAGGCCGCCGGGCATACGGCGCTGTTCGCCGGCGGCTGCGTGCGCGACCGGCTCCTCGGCCACATTCCGGGGGATTACGACATCGCCACTTCCGCGGTGCCCTCCGAGGTGTTGCGGCTTTTTCCGGGTTCCAACGAGGTGGGCGCGCACTTCGGCGTGGTGATCGCCAGGCAGGGCGGGCAGCATGTGGAAATCGCCACCTTCCGCACCGATGGCAGCTACCGTGACGGCAGACGGCCCGAGAGCGTGACATTCTCCACGCCCGAGGAAGACGCCCGCCGCCGTGATTTCACCATCAACGGATTGTTCGAGGAACCGGAAACAGGCGAGGTGATCGATCACATCGGTGGATTGGCCGACCTCAAGGCGGGTGTGATCCGTGCCATCGGCGATCCCAAGGCCCGCTTCTCCGAGGACGGCCTGCGGTTGCTGCGTGCCGTCCGGTTCGCGGCGCGCATGGGTTTCGGCATCGAACCCGCGACCGATGCCGCCCTGCGGGATTGCGCCCGCCTGTTGGACCGGATATCGCCCGAGCGCATCCGTGACGAGTTTTCCAAAATCCTCACATCGGCCCGCCGCCGTGCCGGGATCGAGCATCTGGTGGACACCGGGCTGATCCGCCACTTCATGCCCGAGGTGCTGCCCATGATCGGTTGCGAACAACCGCCGGAATGGCATCCGGAAGGCGACGTCTTCACCCACACCATGATCATGCTCGGGATGCTCGCGCCGGACGCTCCGCTTGAATTGTGTCTTGCCGTGCTGTTGCACGACATCGCCAAGCCGCCCTGCCGCACGATCGACGACGACACCGGCCGCATCCGCTTCAACGGACATGACAGTGCGGGCGCCCTGATGGCCGGGGACATCCTGCGCCGGCTGCGATACCCGAATCATGTGATTGATTCCGTGACGGCGATGGTTGTGAGGCACATGCAGTTCATGAACGTCCGCCAGATGCGCGTGGCCCGGCTCAAGCGCTTCATGGCCGCGCCGGATTTCGAGCTTGAGCTGGAGCTGCACCGTGTCGATTGCGCCTCATCCAACGGCTTTACCGACAATCATGATTTCCTGACCGCCAAGCGCGGGGAGTTCGCCGCCGAGCCGCTGATCCCGCCGCCGCTCGTCACCGGCGCCGATTTGATCGCTCTCGGCCTCAAGCCGGGCCCGCGGTTCAAGGAGATCCTCGATGCCATCCAGACCGAGCAACTCGAAGGGCGGCTGGGCGATCGTGATAGCGCCCTTGCCTTCCTCGGGAAGCTCATCGCCACCCCCTGAACCGCAGGCCATGCGCCTGGGAAACGACCGTTCACGGGTGCGGTCCCGCACGGGTTCGCCGTCGTATTCCGGGCGCTGGGTGGATTTCATTGAATTTCGGGGTTTCAAGCGGTGGCGGATCGGGTAAATCATTCGTGCACTGCCATGACCCACAGCATTCCTGTCGAACATACGGATCCGGTGAACGCCCGGATACTGGCGGTTTCCGAGGATTTGGTTTCCGGATTCCAGCGTGAGCCGTTTCATGTGATAGCCGCGCAGTCCGGGGTGCCGCTGGAGACGGTGCTGGTCAGGATCCGTGCGATGCTGGAGGCCGGAGTGGTGCGCCGTGTGCGCCAGACCCTGCTTTCCACCAAGCTCGCCCATGGTGCGTTGGTCGCGTGGAAGGTGCCGGAGGAAATGCTGAACGATGCGTTCGACTTCATGGCGCGGGAGGATCCGTTTTCCGGGCATGTGGTGATCCGCTCGACGGACGGCATGGTGTCCGGTTCCGGTTACCGCCTGTGGACCACGTTGAAGGTGCCGGTGGGTGAGTCGCTCGACGCGCATGCCGGCGTGTTGATGCGTCTGACCGGTGCCACGGGATACTTGTTGATGCCTGCCAACGGGGTTTTCGCGTTGGGAGTGGGGCATGTGCGGCGCAAGACGATGGAGCCCGGAGAGATGGCGGATGAGCCGGCCAAAATGATGACCACCGCCACTGTGGAGCTCACGCCGGAAGAGTGGAGCGTGCTGCTTGCCCTCAAGGAGGAACTCGCGCCGGACGAGATCCGTGAGAATCCGTGGGACGGCCGCGCGAAGCTGGCCGGAGTTCCACACGGGCGGTTCTGCGAGGTGGCGGAGGCGCTCAACTCGAAGAAGGTCATCGGACGGTTTTCGACGTTTCTGGAACACGTCAAGCCCTCCGCCGCGGGCCAGCGTGTCACCCGCTTCAACGGGCTTTTCCACTGGGCGGTGCCGAAAGGCCGGGAAATCGAGGCCGGGGGCGAGGTGGGCCGTCATTACTGCATGACCCATTGTTATTGGCGCGAGGGGGGTCCGCAGTTCGGAGACGTGAACATCATGGGTGTGGTGCACGGCACCGAAAAAGACCGGGTGCTTGCCCACAAGGCCGCGATCGACCGCCACCTGGAAGCCGTCGGGATTCCCGTTTCCTACACCAATGTGTTCTGGGGCGGCCGGTCGGAGATCAAGCCTTCTGAAATCTCGCCGAAGATCTATCAGGACTGGCATGCGCGGCATGCCGGGTGAGGATCCGGCGGCGTGGGTCACTCGACGGCATCCGGCCGTCCGATGAGCGAGCTGAAGCTCTCCTGCAGCCCGCCGAGAAGCGAGTCGTCCACCTTTCCGCCGTCCGCGGTGGTGATGTAAAGCGTGTCCATGGCCACTCCCTTTTCGGTGCAGATGCGCGCGTGGGCGGTGTTGAGTCCGAAGCGGTTGATCGTGTGGAACAGGTCGTGCAGCAGTCCGATGCGGTCGAGCGCCTGCAGCTCCACGGTGGTGCAGCTGGGATGGAGGTCGTTGCTGACGTGGGCGCGGACCGG
>JBIJBN010000079.1:0-7633 GCA_044345175.1 Luteolibacter sp. | reverse complement strand
CGCCAACTACGGCATGCCCGTGACCGACCTGATCTCGGAAGGCAACATCGGCCTGATGAAGGCCGTGGAGCGTTTTGATCCGGACAAGGGCGGCAAGCTCTCGACCTACGCCGCATGGTGGATCAAGCAGTCGATCAAGCGCGCGCTGGCCAACCAGTCCAAGACGATCCGCCTGCCGGTCCACATGGTGGACAAGATCGCCAAGATGCGCCGCATCGCCGCGATGCTCACCGAGGTGCTCGGCCGCGAGCCGACCGACGAGGAGCTTGCCGATGAGATCGGTGTGCCGCGGCGCAAGCTCGCGATGTTGCGCCAGGCCTCTCACCGGCCGACATCGCTGGATGCGCCGATCAATGACGGCGAGGCCACCGAATACGGCGAAATCATCAGCGACGAGCGTGCGGTCAATCCGCTCGACATGCTCGCCGACAAGAATCTGCACGGTGAGCTCGACGGACTGCTCTCGGTGCTGGACGACCGCGAGCGCCGGATCATCGATGAACGCTTCGGCCTGAGCGGCCGCAAGGCGCTCACGCTTGAGGAGGTGGGCCGCGAGTTCGGCGTGACCCGCGAGCGCATCCGCCAGTTGCAAAACTCGGCCTTGGGCAAGATGCGCCGGGCCCTGCACAAGAAGGAAAAGCCGATTCCCAAGCCGCTCGCGGGCGGTCTGGCGGGTGCCTGATTCCGCAGGAGTTCGTTTGTGAATCATGACAGGCGCGGCGGCATTCCCCGCGCCTGTTCTTCTTTCCGCGTCTGCGGCGGCCGGCTTGTGAAAACCGCGGGTTGCAAACCTGTGGGGGATTTTCCAATGTCCGCGCAGTGAATCTTCCGAATGCCATCACGCTTTCCCGTCTTGTGTTGACCGGGGTGTTCGTGGCGGGGGCGTCGGCAGGCGGGGTGATTGGCCACTGGATCGCGCTGGGGGCATTCGTGATTGCCGCCGCCAGTGATTTCATGGACGGCTATCTCGCGCGCCGCATGGGTCTGGTCACACCGTTGGGCAAGCTGCTTGATCCGCTGGCGGACAAGGTGCTGGTGTGTTCGGCTTTCGTCTGGCTGAGCGTCAGCGGGCTTTGTCCCTTGTGGGTCACGGTATTGATCCTTGCGCGGGAGTTCCTGGTCACCGGCTTGCGACAGATCGCGGTGGAGGCCGGCCGGGTGATGTCCGCCGACCGCCTCGGGAAATGGAAAACCGGCCTGCAGCTCACGTTCTGCATCACCTGTCTGGTCTGGCTGGCGCTGCCGGCCGCGCCTGTGGATCCTCCGTGGCTCCGCGGATTCCATCGGCTGGTCTCGCCCGGCGGCTTGTTGCAACCGCTGTCCCTGTGGCTCGCGCTGCTGCTCACGCTGGTCTCCGGCTGGAACTACCTCCGCGATTGCCGCGGCCTTCTAACAGGAAAATGACGGGCCGGAGGGGATGCGGTTCGAGCGGATCGCCTCCGTGAACCAGCGGGCCGACTCCCGCGGAGTGCGCCGCAGCGTCGCGCGGTCCACATGCACCAGTCCGAAGCGCTGGCTGTAGCCGTCCGCCCATTCCATGTTGTCCATCAGGGACCATGCGAAATAGCCCCTGAGGTCCACTCCATGCGCGATCGCCTCGCGGCATGCTCCGAGGTAATCGCGGAAATAAGTGATGCGGCGTTCGTCCCGGATCACGCCGCCGGCTCCGGGTGCGTCATCGAACGAGCAGCCGTTTTCGGTGATGTAGAGCGGCGGGTTGTGATAGCGGTCGCGGATCCACTCCAGCAGCCTGCGGCAGCCCCACGGCACGATGGCCCAGCCGAAATCCGTGCGCATCCAGGCCGGGTCGATCGACAGCGCGGCTTGCTGGTCCGGCAGGAAGCCGTCCGCGAGCGGGTCGTCCTCGTGGCGGACTCGCATGGTGGAATAGGTGTTGAGGCCGAAAAAATCCGATGATCCCCGCAACAGCATGATTTCAGCATCGGTGAAGGCGGGCAGGCGTTTCCCCAGCCGGTCGCGCATCACCTGCGGGTAATCGCCCAGCCAGACCGGGTCGGCGAACCAGCCGAGAAAGAACTCCAGCGCGCGGGTGGCGGCGGCGACATCGGCATGCGAGCCGGTGAGGGGTTCGCGCCAGTCGCAGTTGTTGGTGATGCCGATCGTGCCGTTCCGCCCGTGGTGGTGGCCGCGGTAGAGCGCCACGGTTTTGGCATGGGCGAGCAGTTGGTGGTGTGCTGCGGCGTAGGGTTCATCGGGCGAGCGGCGGCCGGGAGCCATGGTGCCTGTGCCGTGGCCGCAAACCGCGGTGACCCAGGGTTCGTTGAAGGTGATCCAGTGCTTCACGCGGTCGCCGAAGCGATCGAAGCACAGCGCGGCGTATGCCGTGAAATCATCCGCAAGCACCGGGTTGAGCCAGCCGTCCTTTTCGAGTTGCAGTGCGAGCGGCAGGTCCCAGTGGTAAAGCGTGACCCACGGCTCAATGCCGTTATCGAGCAGGGTGTCGATCAGGTCCGAGTAAAACCGGATGCCCATGTCGTTGATGCCGCCGCGCTCCGCGGTGCCGCCCGGAAGCAGACGCGGCCATGAGATGGAAAACCGGTAGGCCTTAAAGCCGAGTTCCCGGATCAGGGCCACATCCTCGCGGAACCGGTGGTAGTGGTCGCAGGCCACATCGCCTTTGTCGCCATCGCGGATCCGTCCGGGGATGCGGCAGAAGGCGTCCCAGATCGACGGACCCTTGCCGTCGGCCTCATGGCCGCCCTCGATCTGCCAGGCGGAGGTCGCGGTGCCCCAGAGAAACCTTTCTGGAAATGTGGCGGCGTGCTCCATCGTCGGGATTGTTCCGCGCGGCTTCAGGGCGAGAGCCGGTCGATGCGCCAGCCGCCTCCTTCTTTCTGATAGAGGAAGCGGTCGTGAAGGCGCGCGGGTCCGCCCTGCCAGAACTCGATGGCTTCCGGCGCCACGCGGTAGCCGCCCCAGAACGACGGCAGCGGGATCTCGCCGTCATGGAATTTCGCGCGGATTTCAGCGAGTTTCTGCATCAGGAATTTCCGCGAGCTGATCACCTCGCTCTGGTTGGAGACCCATGCGCCGATTTGCGACTCGCGCGGCCGCGAGAGGAAGTAGCGGAGTGATTCCGCGCTGCTGATCTTCTCCGCACGGCCTTGAATGACCACCTGCCGCTCGAGCGTGATCCACGGGAACAACAGTGAAACCTGCGGATTGGCGGCGATCTGCGCGGCCTTGCGGCTGCCGTAGTTGGTGAAGAAGACAAAGCCCTGCCGGTCGAAATACTTGAGCAGCACCGTGCGCTGGTGGGGCGCGCCCCGCGCATCCACCGTGGCCAGTGTCATGGCATTCGGTTCGTGGATCGCGAGCTCCGCCGCCTGGGCGAACCATGTGGAAAACTGCTCCACCGGGTCCGGGTTCAGCTCTTCGCGCCGCAGCCCGCGGGCGGAATATTCACGGCGGAAGTCGGCGAGGTCCATGGTCCGGAGTCAATCTTCCCTGAAGGCCTCGGCGCGGCGTTCGTCGATGCAGCGGTTGAGCCAGCGCACGAGCTTCTCGGCCTCGGCCGATTCGTTGCGCAGCGAGCCGAGTTCCGTCCAGTCGAGCTGTGCGCGCCACTTGGGCGCGGAGATGCGGTTGATGTCGAGTTTCGCCATGATCGCCTCTGTTTCGCGCGGGTGGGCGTTGAGGATGTTGGCAGGCCGCGGCAGTTCGTCGAGGGCCTCCGGGGTGAGGCCGAACGAGGTCACGCCCACGCCGAAGGCGGCGCCGAGGCGGCGCAGGCCGTCGGCCAGCGCCTCGTCCTCCACCGGGGCGGCGTAAAACAACTCGCCCGAGTTGGCCCACATCGAGACCGCCAGTGTCTGGTGGAAGTCCTCGCGGTAGGTTTGCAGCGACGGCTGGATGCGCAGGCGCGCGGCCTGCAGGCGGAAGGGGGCGATGCCGAGCCGCTGCTTGAACGCGAGCATCGTTTCATCCAGCCGCATTTCCTCGTCCGGGGAGCCGCCGGTTTCCCAATCCACAAGGACCAGCTCGGGGTATTTCCACAGGTTGCCGAGCGGCGCATCCTTGGCGAAGGCCTGGCGGAATGCGTAGGGGAAGCGGCCGTTGATCTCGAAATACCGTGTCACCACCGCGCGGAACTTGCGGATGCGCAGCATCGCGTTGTCCACCAGGTCCTGATCCACGGTGGAGAGGTCTTCCAGCCGTCCCTGGGTGAGTGCGAGCAGTTCCTGCGCCCCGGAGAGCGCGGGCAGGGGAGCGCTGCGGCGGTAGTATCCCTGGCCCTTCTCCACCTTCGCGATCGGCGAGGCGGGATCGCAGGACATGATCGAAAAATGATATCTCAACGAGGCGTCCGAATAGTTTCCGGAGAGTTGCAGGCGCGCCAGACGGATCAGCTCGGTGCCCTTGATCGCATCGGCCGGATTGGCGGGAAGCAGGGGCGGGAGAATGTCGTTCAGCTGCTTGCGGAGGCTCATGGAGGCGGTCAACGGCGCATGTGTTGCGCGCGCCATCCAATTCGGCGGGGCGGGGTTCTTCAAGTCCCAAAAGCCCGGGTTTATGGAAAACCCGCGGTGGCGGCGGATGTTTTTTGAAGGAAATCGCGCCCGTGCTTGTCGAATGGAGCGGTTTCCCCATGCTCGGGCCATGAATTTCAAATCCATCGTGCTGCTGTTGTTTTTCCTCACGGGCATCGCAGCAGCCCGGCAGCCGGATGCCGCAAGCATCCTGCAGGGCGCGCGCCTCGCGGCCACCCTCACCCATCTCGACGAGGGACTCAGCGGGCATCTGCGCAAGGGCATGAGCCGCACACCGGTCACGCTTTTCCTCAAGGGCAGGGACATCCAGTTCCAGTTTTCCGAAAACAACGGTCCGTGGCAGGTGTTCCACATGCGCATCGGCGACGATGAGTTCAATCTGTTTGAAATGAGCGACGGCCGCACCAAACCGTTTCCGGCGGCGAAACTCGTCTCACCCATCGCCGGCACGGACCTGACTTACGAGGATCTGGCCCTGCGGTTTTTCTACTGGCCGGATCCGAAGCTCGAAGGTGAGGAGGATGTCGGCGGCCAGCCTTGTCACAAGATCCGCATCGACAAGCCGCGCCAAGCGGCCGGCCGCTACGAGGTGGTGTATGTCTGGGTGCATCGCAAATTCGGCGCCTTCATGCGGATCCGCGGCCATGATAAAAACGGCGGCCTGGTCAAGGAGTTCCAGGTCGAGGACGTGATGCAGATCGCCAAGGATACCTGGACGCTGCGCAAGATGCAGGTGGCAACCCACGACCCCGCCAGCGGCAGACGCATCTCCATCACCGATGTGACATTCGACTCCCCGCGCAAACGCGGCCCGCGCGGACTGCGCTGATCTGCCTGCCATGAGCGGTTGGACCGACAGCCACAACCACCTGCAGGATCCCCGGCTCGGCCCGCCCGAAACGGTGATCAGCGCCATGAAGACGGCCGGTGTCACACGCTGCATCGTCAATGCCACCTCTGAGGCCGACTGGCCGGCCGTCGAGGCGCTGGCGCTGGCGCACCCCGGCTTCATCCTCCCCGCCTTCGGCATCCACCCATGGAAAGCTCACACCGCAACAGATGGCTGGCAGGACCGCTTGTCCGGCATTCTTGAACGCCATCCCCAGGCATCGATCGGGGAATGCGGCCTGGACCATTGGGTTTCATGCCCGCCCATCGGCATCCAGATGCCTGTGTTTGAAGCCCAGTTGGGATTGGCGCATGGATTGGGACGTCCGATCACGATTCATTGCCTCAGGGCCTGGGGGCTGTTGTTGGAGGTGATGGCTCGCGGAGTGATGCCGCCGGGTTTTCTGATGCATTCCTTCGGAGGGACGATTGAGGTGGCGCGCCGGTTGATTCCGATGGGGGCGCGGTTTTCCCTGTCCGGGCATGCGCTCCATCCGCGCAAGGCCGGGCTGCTGGAGGTGTTCCGGCAATTGCCAATCGAGCGCATCATGGTGGAAACCGACGCGCCGGACATGGCGCCGCCGGCGGATTTCACCAGCCATCCCATGGCGGGCGATTGCAATCATCCGGCGAATCTGCCGGTGATCGGCGCGGCGCTGGCAACCGCGCTCGGGATGACTGCGGTTGAGTTGGCGCGGATCACGCGGGAGAATGCCGCGGCCTTGTTTCCGCCGGCGGGCGGATGATCACGCGCGTGAGGAGCGGCGGGGGAGTCAGTCGGGCGATTTCACACAACGGAATCCGGCATGATTGGTTCCGGTGTGGGTTTCGGCTTTGCCGCGGGTGCCGATCATGTAGCGGCTGCAGTATTGATCGGTGCAAAGGAACGATCCGCCGCGTTGGACGTGTTTCCTCACCCCGGGCTCTGCGGGATCCCATGAGGAGGACGGGCCACCCGGGTCGGCCAGTGTCTTGCCGTCCGAAGCTTGTGCCATGCGCGCGTAGGCATCCGCGCGGTAGAGGTCGGCCACCCACTCCCAGACGTTGCCGGCCATGTCGTGGAGTCCATAGCCGTTGGCAGGGAACGAGCCGGCGGGTGCGGTTCCGGCGTATCCATCCCGGGCCTCGTCCTTGATCGGGAAGCGGCCCTGCCAGGTGTTGGCCATGATTTTCCCATCCGGTTGGAAATCATCGCCCCAAGCATAGGTCTTGCCGCTGAGCCCGCCGCGGGCGGCGAATTCCCACTCCGCCTCGGTCGGGAGGCGTTTGCCGGCCCATTTGGCATAGGCCACGGCGTCGGGCCAGGCGATATGCACCACCGGGTGGTTTTCGCGCCCCCGGACCGATGATCCGGGGCCCTCGGGATGACGCCAGTTCGCGCCTTTGATGTATGCCCACCACTGCAGGTGGTTGCGCGTGTCCACCACATGGTCGGGCGGATTGAAAACCACGGCACCGGCCACCAGCGCTTCAGGCGGCGCATCGGGAAATTCCTCACGAGTGGGAGCGACCTCGGCGATCGTGCGATAGCCGGTGGCATCGGCGAATTTCGCAAACTCGGAATTGGTCACTTCGGTGCGGTCCATCCAGAAGCCCTTGACGCTCACCCGCAACACAGGGCGGGCATCCATCACGGTTTCCGGCGAGCACATGCCCGGCGAGGATGCCGCGGGCGCACCCATCGAGAACTCGCCGCCGGCAATCCACACCATCCCGGGTGGAGGCGTCCCCGGCGCAGTGGCGTCGTTTTCACGAGTGGCTTGAAATTCCGCCGCCCATGCGGCCGGCGCGATCCATGGCAGGAATGCTCCGGACCCAAGCCACAGCTGGATGGATTTTCGCAACGAAATCATGCAGCCAGCATGCACAGCACCGCCGAAGGATCAACCCACAGCTCACGCCAATGCCGGATTTCCCGACTCCGGAGGGATCGTTGCTTCTGAAAAAAGTGCCCGAAAGCGCTGTCGGACTTCCAGTTCTTGCCAAACCGCATCCCCTGGCGGTCCTTCACCGGCTGCCATTGGCGGATGGTCCTCAGCACCCGGCGGTGCAGACCGTCGTAGGAAACACTTCCGACGACTCCGTTTTCGAAGTGTGAGAAAAGGATAAAAAACGAGCGCCATCCCACATGCACCGACCTGTTGGTGCGCTGGATCCACCTGTCAAAAAAACAGGCAAATGTCTGTTATTTCGGACTCTGACCCTGACGAGGGATCCCAAGGCGGCCAGAAACC
>JBIJBN010000078.1:0-7667 GCA_044345175.1 Luteolibacter sp. | reverse complement strand
CCTGCCATCGTTGGCGAGTTGCAGGCCGTTGAGGGCGTTCGGGTAGTCCGGGATGCGGGCCACCTCGAGCTCCCGGTTCATGAAATCGACCAACTCGGCAAGTTCCACCATGGCCGCAGGCTAACCATGACGGCTCCAGATGACAATACCCGGGGTGTCGCGCGGTTCGCGGCCCGCGGCGAAATCCTCCAGATCCTGCGGCAGCGGAGCCTCCCAGCACCGGCGGAACCCGCGCCAGAGGATCGAGAGTCCGGCCGCATGCAGGGCGTGGCGCGGCAGCAGCAGGCGCTCCCGCAGCCCGGGCGTCCACCCGCATTTCATCCACTCGATGTAGCCCGCGCCATCGTCATTGTAGAGCTTGTCGCCCGTGATCGGGTGGCCGCCGTGTGCAAGGTGCACGCGGATCTGGTGCATCCGGCCGGTTTCCGGAAAGCAACGGACCAGGGCGAATCGGCCTTCGTCGCGCTCGAACCGCCGCTCGACGCGGAAACGCGTGCGGCATTCGCGGCCACCGGGATGAACCACCTGCCGCACCCAGATGTCGGACGGGCCGGTCGCGCCAGCGCGCAGGACGGGTGCGTCGCATGTCCACTCGTCCGGCTCCGGCCAGCCATGGACGATGGCGAGGTATTCCTTTTCCACCTCGCGCCGTTCGAAGCCCATGCCGAGTTCGCTGGCCGCGGTGGTGTGTTTGGCCACGATGACCAGCCCGCTGGTTTCGCGGTCGAGCCGGTTGACCACCGCCGGGCGCGCGCCGTTCTCGATCTCGTAGGCGAGCAGGTGCTCGATGCCGCCGAGCAGTGTGGGCTCGGGCTTGCGGTTCGCCGGATGGACGATCAACGGCGCGGGCTTGTCCACGACAATCCAGTCGGCGGATTCGTCAACCACCCGGAAATCGGCGTAAACCTGCAGGCTCATGCGTGTTCAAAAAAAAGCCAGAGACCCGCGGCAGGCGAGCCTCTGGCAATGTGCAAACAACAACCGTCCCGGGAAAAATCAGGACTTGTAGCGGAGGCGCTTCTTGTGGCGGTTCTGCTTCATGCGCTTTTTGCGCTTGTGCTTGTTGATCTTGGTTTTGCGGCGTTTCTTGATGGAGCCCATGGAATGTGCGTTCGGTGTTAGGTTGCGGTGAAAGTGGGCGCTTAGGGGACGATTTTGTTGAGCGGATACTCGATGATCCCCTCGGCCCCGAGGCGTTTGAGCTCGGGAATGATGTCACGCACGATGATTTCGTCAATCACCGTCTCGATGGCCACCCAGCCGTTTTCGGACAGGTTGGAAACCGTGGGGCGGCGCAGCGACGGGAGCTTTTCGAGCAGGCGGGGCAGCGCCTCGGCCGGCAGGTTCATCTTCAGCCCCACCTTGCCGCGGGCGCCGAGGGCGGCCTTGAGCAGGAGGGCGATGCGCTCCATTTTCTCCTTTTTCCAAGGATCCGCGGCGGCGGCCGGATTGGCGTAGAAGTGGGGAAACGACGTGAGCAGCGTGTCGACGATGCGCAGACGGTTCGCCTTGATGGACGAGCCGGTCTCGGTGACATCCACGATGGCATCCACCAGATCCGGCACCTTCACTTCGGTGGCTCCCCAGGAGAATTCCACCTCCGCCCGGATGCCCCGCTCCTTGAGCCAGCGCCGGGTGATGCCCACCCCCTCGGTGGCGATGCGTTTGCCCTCGAGGTCTTCGGGTTTGCGGATCGGCGAGTCCTCCGGAACCACCAACACCCAGCGCGTCGGCCGGGTGGTGGCGCGGGAATACGGCAGCTCGCCCATGTCGAGCAGATCGACTTCGTTTTCGTATGCCCAGTCGTGGCCGGTGATGCCGCAATCGATGAAGCCCTGGCCGAGGTAGCGGCCGATCTCCTGCGCGCGGATCAGATAGAGATCGAGCTCCGGATCATTGGAACTCGGACGCAGGCCGCGCGATGACACGTAAACCTCATAGCCCGCCTTGGCGAGCAGCTCCACGGTGGGCTGTTCGAGGCTGCCTTTGGGTATCGCGAATTTGAGCGTGCGTGACGGATCCGGCATGAGGGGGCGGCGTTGTGCCTGCGGAAACCCGGGGAATCAAGCCATGTTTTGCCCTTTTTGCACGTCATGGCGCGACTCGACCCGCCACAACCAGCCCAACAACATCAGATAGCCACCCAGTTCGAGCGCCTTGCCCCAGTAATGGATCGGCGCGTCCCCGCCATGGCAGCCGCACGCGATGTCGAGCTGGCGCGTCCATGCCCAGCAGATGCACACCGCAAACACCAGCACCAAGCCAGCAAGCGTCAGAACCGCACCGCGCCGCAGCAGCCCGAGCATCATGCAGACGCCGGCGGTGATTTCAAACCATGGCACGCTGTAGGCGGCGACCGCGTCGAGCGGCGGGCCCACCAACTGGTAGTTCGCAACGTCCCGGGTGAAGCGGTCGAGCCCGCTGCCGAACACCTTCATGCCGCCGCTGAAAACAAACCAGCAGCCGAGCGCCACCCGGGCGGCCAGCGCGCATGCGTCCAATGGAATCCGCAGTTTCATGCCTTGACCCGCAGTTCACTGCGCCGGGAAACACCCCCTGCCAAGTGAAAATCCACAGACCACGCTTGCCGTGGCCGCGGATTTAACATAACCGGAGATCATCATGAACGAATGGTTCCATGCGCGCGACGGCCGGCAAACCGGGCCGGTGGGTTGGGATGAACTCAGGCAAATGGCGCGCCATGGCGCCTTGTCCCCCGCCGATCTGGTCTGGAACAACTCGATGGCGGACTGGCAACCCGCAGGCAAGGTGGAGGGCTTGTTTGATGCGCGGCATTCCGCGGCGGATTCCAGCGCACCGATGCCATCCGCACAGGCTCCAGTGGACGCCCTGCCGCCCCTGCCGTCCTCCCCATCGCCCCACCGGCTGCCGGATATCGCTCCGGGCAGCGACCC
Organism: Luteolibacter sp.; assembly: GCA_044345175.1. Classification (GTDB taxonomy): domain Bacteria; phylum Verrucomicrobiota; class Verrucomicrobiia; order Verrucomicrobiales; family Akkermansiaceae; genus Luteolibacter. The sequence continues at coordinate 4,752 of JBIJBN010000078.1, read as the reverse complement.
GATCCGCCCGGTGGACTGCTGAAGCACGCCTTCACACTGACCAAGCGCCACTTCGGCACCATCCTGCTGGCCGGCCTGGCTTATTTCGGAGCCACCCTCGGCGCGCACATGCTGCTGGCCGCCGCGGACTCCGCGCTGGGCCTCGAACCGCTGGGCGGCGACGCGCGCAACGACAGCGCCGCCAGCATGATCATCTCACAGATCATTTCGGTTTACCTGACCCTCGGCATGATCCGCTTCGGTCTCAACCTGGTCTCCGGCGAACCGGCTTCGGCCGGCCAGGTGTTCAGCCAGGGCCACCGGCTGCTGCCCGCCATCGCCGCTTCCATCCTCTTCGGCCTGATGGTGTTTGCCGGCTTGCTCCTGCTGGTCGTGCCCGGCATTTACCTGATGTTGCGCTACGGCCAGTTCATGAACGCCATCGTGGACCGCAACATGGGAGTCATCGAGTCGCTCTCATACAGCTCGGCCATCACCCGCAACAACCGCATGAACCTGCTCGGACTGGCGCTGCTCTCCCTCGCCATCATCATCGCCGGCTTCCTCGCCTTGGTCGTCGGCCTCATCTTCGCCTATCCGGTCGTCTGGCTCGGATGGATGACCGCCTACCGCTGGATGCAATCCGGCCAGCAGGTGGTCCGCGACCAGCAGGGCACGGCCTGAAGTCCATGGCATGCGGAGCCCGCCATCACACGGCGGCAGGCATGACATGATTCCGGGGCCGTCGCCGCCACCGATCCGCTGCAGGCACCCAATGCCGCAAAACGCGCGGCTTTTGGCAAGATGTGCATTGCACACAAATGCGGTCTGGATGATATCTTTATCCCAGATATGAAAACCGGACGATTGATGAGCATCCGGCATGTCTGGATGGTCGCGGCCACGGGTTTGTTTGGCGTGCTTGAAGCGGCGACACTCAGCCTGTCCTGCACCCCGGACGGGGATGTGAACTACGCGTGGAATTCCAAATACGGCCCCTACGGCTACACCCAAGGCACGGATTCCATCGGCGTCGGGCTCTACATGGGCGCACCCTATGGCAATGACTACACGATGGGCATTGTCGAGATCCCGCTCGCCGGTGTCACGGCGCTGACCCTGGAAAGCGCGCGGCTGAAGGTGTATTCCAACGGCTTCTGGACCGGTTATTATTATGGTTCCGCGGGCATGCGGTGGCTTGATCCGGGCGCAGTCGTCCCCACCGGCAATCCGGTGGCCGATGGCATGGGGGCGCTGCTGGGCACATCGGCTATTGAATACACCTTATGGGACGGATCGCAGCCCGCGGGTTGGTATGACTTCGACGTGACCACCCATGTGCTTGCCGATCTCAACGCGGGCAGGAATTTCAGCACCTTCGTGCTGAACGGCTCCAGGGACACCGGTGGAAGCATCCGCACCGCGGAATACGGCAGCGGCTACGGCCCGCAGCTCGAAGTGACGCTGGTGCCCGAGCCTTCCATGCCGCTCATCGCCGCGCTCGGCGCCATCACATGGTTGCGGCGGCGCCCACACCCCGGTCATTCCGTCCTTGCGCGTGCGGGAACAAGGACGAAGACCGCCTGATTTCCATCCTCCGCTTGCCCTCGGGCGGGGCGTCGCTAGGCTTCGGCGTTCCCGATGCCTGATTCCTTCGTCCACCTCCACGTCCACACCGAGTTCTCCCTGCTCGACGGCATGATCCGCACCGGGGACCTGGCGCAAAGGGCGGCCGAACTTGGCATGCCGGCGGTGGCGATGACCGACCACGGCAACCTCTTCGGCGCCGTCAATTTCCACATGGACTGCCGCAAGGCGGGTATCAACCCGATCCTCGGCTGCGAGATTTATCTCGCGCCTCAATCCATGGCGGAAAAAAAAGACCTCCCGGGCCGCAAGCGGGCCACCCACATGACCTTGCTCGCCGAGACCGGCGAGGGCTGGAGCAACCTCTCCAAACTCATCACCAAAGGCCACCTCGAGGGTCTCTACTATGGCAAACCACGGGTGGACCGCACCACACTGGAAACCTTCTCCAAAGGCATCATCTGCCTCACCGGCTGCATCTCCGGACCCGTCAATGAATGGCTGCTCGCAGGCGATGAAACCAAGGCCCGCGAAACCCTCGGCGGACTGGTCGACATCTACGGCCCGCAGAACACCTACGTCGAAATCCACAACCACGGCCTCGAACCCCAGCGCCGCGTTATCCCCGCACTGCTCGGGCTCGCGGCCGAATTCGGCCTCAAAACCGTCGCCGCCAATGACGTGCACTTCCTCCACCGCACCGACCACGAGGCGCATGACGTGATGATCTGCATCGGCACCGGCCACCAACTGGTCGATGAAAACCGGATGCGCTACACCACCGAGGCATACTTCAAATCACCCGCCGAAATGCGCGCGCTGTTCGCGGAAATCCCCGGCGCCTGCGACGCCACCCTGGAAATCGCCGAGCGCTGCCAGGTGGAGCTGAAACTCGATCCCACCTCGTCGGAAAAATACCCCCAGTTCGGCACCCCGGACGGCAGCCCGCGCGAACAATACCTCATGCGCACCTGCCAGGAAGGCCTGCTCGCCCGCTACGGCCCTGAAAAAGCCGCGCAACCGGACATCCAGAACCGCCTCCAATACGAGGTCGGGACGATCAACCACCTCGGCTTCGCCTCCTACTTCCTCATCACTGCGGACTTCATCCAGTGGGCGCGCGGACAGGACATCCCCGTCGGCCCCGGCCGCGGCTCGGCCGCAGGCTCGCTCGTCGCCTACGCGATGGGCATCACCGACATCTGCCCGCTGCAGTTCGGCCTGCTCTTTGAACGCTTCCTCAATCCGGAACGCGTCAGCCCTCCGGACGTCGATATCGATTTCTGCCAGTCGCGCCGCGCCGAGGTGATCGACTACGTGCGGAAAAAATACGGCGAACGCAGCGTCTCACACATCATCACCTACGGCACCATGGGCGCCAAAAGCGTGGTGCGCGACGTCGCCCGCGTGATGGGCCTCTCCTATGCCGACGGCGACCGGCTCTCGAAACTCATCGATCCCAAGCCGCTCGAAAAGGACGACAAAAAGAAATACTCCAACTCCATCCTGCGCCGCGAGTTCGAGCGCAACACCGAGCTGCGCGAGACCGTGGAGGCATCCGCCACCTATCAGGAACTCTGGCGCCACGCGCTCGCACTCGAGGGCCTCAACCGCAACGTCGGCATCCACGCCGCCGGAATCGTCATCGGCGACCGCCCGCTCGACGAACACGTCCCGCTCACCCGCGGCAACGAGGGCGAGGTGGTCACCCAATACGACATGGGCGCCATCACCGAGGTGGGCCTGCTCAAGATGGATTTCCTCGGCCTGCGCAACCTCACCGTCATCCATGAGGCCGCCAGCCACATCCGCAAACACCGGCCGGACTTCGACATCGGCAAGGTCCCGCTGGACGACCAGACGACCTTCGACCTCCTCAACCGCGGCGAAACCATGGGCGTCTTCCAGCTCGAGTCCGGCGGCATGGTCGAAACCTGCCGCAAATACCGCATCGGGAAAATCGACGACATCATCGACCTGCTCGCCCTCTACCGGCCGGGCGCCATGCGCTACATCGATGACATCATCGGCGTCAGGAAAGGCCGGGCGAAGCCGGTCTACGAGCACCCGCTGCTCGAACAGGTGTGCGGCGACACCTGCGGCGTGATGATCTATCAGGAACAGGTGCAGAACGCCGCCAAGCTGCTGGCGGGATACACGCTCGGCGGCGCCGACCTGCTGCGCCGCGCGATGAGCAAGAAGGACGCGGCCAAGATGGCCAAGGAGCGCGGCAAGTTCATCCAGGGCTGCGCCGAAACCAACGGCATCGGCCCGGCCCTCGCCGGCCAGATCTTCGACAAGATCCAGAGGTTCGCCGACTACGGATTCAACAAGTCACACTCCGCCTGCTACGGCCACATCTCGTATTGGACGGCATGGCTCAAGGCAAACCACCCGGTCGAGTTCATGGCCGCACTGCTCTCCAACGAGATCCACAACACCGACAAGATCGGCGTCTTCGTCTCGGAATGCCACCGCATGGGCATCGCCATCCTGCCGCCGGACCTCAACGCCTCGGGACTCAGGTTCTCTCCGGAAACCACCCCCAACGGCCGCATGGCCATCCGCTACGGCCTTGCCGCCATCAAGAACTGCGGCGAGGGCGCCATGGCCGCCGCCATCCGCGAGCGCGATGCCAACGGCACCTTCACCTCGCTCGAGAATTTCTCCGCCCGGCTCGATTCCAGGGTGGTCAACAAGCGCATCCTCGAAAACCTCGTCAAGGCCGGCGCGCTCGACTGGACCGGCGAAACCCGCGCCACCATGTTCAACCGCCTCGAACAGGTCGTCGCCTCCGCATCCTCCGCCCAGCGGGACCGCGCTTCCGGCCAGGTGTCGTTGTTCGACTCGCTCGAATTCGCCCCCACACCGGCCGCAAAACCCGCGGCCAACCAGCCGCAGGCGGAGGAATGGAGCAAGGACGAGCGCCTCGCCCACGAAAAGGAATTGCTCGGCTTCTATGTCACCGGCCACCCGCTCGACAAGTTCCGCACCGTGATCGGCTCGGAACGCTTCAAACGCCTCGGCCTGCTGGAAGACCTCGACCTGTCCAACCCGCGTGAACGATTCCCCTTCGCCGGCATGGTCCGCTCGCTTGAATCCAAAATGACCAAAAGCGGCAAACCGTTCGGCGTGATGACACTCGAGGACTTCACCGGCAGCGCGGAAATCGTCCTCTGGAGCGAA
>JBIJBN010000077.1:0-7745 GCA_044345175.1 Luteolibacter sp. | reverse complement strand
ACGCCTTCGATGTCGAAGGTCGGATCGGCCTCGGCATAGCCGAGTTGTTGCGCGTCCTTGAGGGCGGCATCGAAGTCCAGGCCCTTGTCGCGCATTTCGGAGAGGATGAAATTGGTGGTGCCGTTGATGATGCCGGCGATCCATTCGATGCGGTTCGCGGTGAGTCCCTCGCGCAGCGCCTTGATGATCGGGATGCCGCCGGCCACCGCCGCCTCGAAGGCGACCATCACGCCCTTCGCGCGCGCCGCCTCGAAAATGCCGCTGCCGTGCTTGGCCAGCAGCGCCTTGTTCGCCGTGACCACATGTTTGCCCGCCGCGATCGCCTCCATCACCAGCTCGCGCGCGATGCCGCATCCGCCGATGAGCTCGACCACGATGTCGATGCCGGGATCGGCGATCACCTCGCGGGCATCGGCCACCACGCGCACCCCCGCGCCCACCGTCCGGCGCGCGCGCTCCACATCAAGGTCGGCCACCATGGTGATTTCGATGCCGCGGCCGGCGCGGCGGCGGATTTCCTCCTGGTTGCGCTTGAGCACCTCGAAGGTGCCGCCGCCGACGGTGCCGATGCCGAGGAGGCCTACTTGAATGGGATCCATGAGTGAGTTCCGCGTGAAGGTTGTGGGATCATCCGGCAAGGCAAGGCCGGAAGGCCGGAAGGTGTTTCCGCGGTCAATCTTGATTCCGCGGCGCTGCGGATCAATGCCAATTCACGCGGCCGCGGCGGGCGGCGGCTGTCCGTGCCTCCGGCGGGGTGCCGGATTGGTGCGGCATCGGCGCTTGATCACGGCCGCGGGCGGGTTTACCGCTGGCCGCGGATGTCCATACCGTCGCTTGCCATTCCCTCGCCCGCGCTGCAGCGCGAGGTGGGCCGCCGCCGGTCGTTTGCGATCATTTCACACCCGGACGCCGGCAAGACGACGCTGACCGAGAAATTCCTCCTCTATGGCGGCGCGCTGCAGCTCGCCGGCAGCGTCACGGCCCGCAAAAACCAGCGTGCCACCACCTCGGACTGGATGGAGCTGGAGAAACAACGCGGCATTTCGGTTTCATCGACCGTCCTGCAGTTCGAATACAAGGACTGCGTGGTCAACATCCTCGACACGCCGGGCCACAAGGATTTCTCGGAGGACACCTACCGGGTGCTGACCGCGGTGGATGCCGCGGTCATGGTGGTGGACGCGGGCAAGGGCATCGAAAGCCAGACCCGCAAGCTCTTCGAGGTCTGCCGCCGCCGCGGCGTGCCGATCTTCACCTTCATGAACAAGATGGACCGGCCCGCGCGGCCGCCGCTTGACCTGCTGGACGAACTGGAAAACGTGCTCGGCATCCGCGCCTGCCCGCTCAACTGGCCGCTCGGCGACGGCCCGCGCTTCAAAGGCGTCTATGACCGCGAAAACAGGCAGGTGCACCTGTTCCAGCGCACGGTGCACGGTGCATACCGCGCGCCGGTCGCCGTGAGCGGAATCGATGACGACGAGGTGCGCGCCGCGGTAGACGACCAGGTGCACCGGCAGGTGTGCGACGAGCTGGAGCTGTTGGAGGGTGCCGGCGCGGATTTCGATGCGGACAAGGTGCTGGCCGGAGCGCTCACCCCGGTGTTCTTCGGCAGCGCGGCCAACAACTTCGGCGTGCAGCTTCTGTTAGACCGTTTCCTCGAACTCGCGCCCGCGCCGCTGCCGCGCGCGGCCGATGGCGCGACGATCGATCCGGCATCCGGGGATTTCACCGCCTTCGTTTTCAAGATCCAGGCGAACATGAATCCGAAACACCGGGACCGCGTGGCGTTCATCCGCATCGTTTCGGGAAAATTCGAGCGCGACATGAGCGTGCTCAACACCCGCTCCGGCGAGAAGATGCGCCTCGGCAATTCGCAGCGGCTGTTCGCCCGCGAGCGTGAAACGGTCGACGACGCCTACGCCGGTGATGTCGTCGGCCTCGTCGGCAACTACGACCTGCTTATCGGCGACACGCTCGCCTCCAAGCCCGGCGTGACGTTTCACGAGATCCCGCGTTTCGCGCCGGAATGCTTCTCCTACCTGCACAACAAGAGCACGGCCAAATACAAACGCTTCCGCGAGGGCCTGCAGCAGTTGCTCAAGGAGGGGGTGGCCGCGGAGTTCCAGTTGCTTGATGCCGGCCCGGTGCAGGTGCCGCTGCTCGGCGCTGTCGGGCCGCTGCAGTTCGAGGTGCTGCAATACCGGCTTGAGGGTGAATATGCGGCGGAGACGCGCCTCGAGCCCGCGGCCTGGAGCATCGCCCGCTGGCTTCGTCCGCACACCGGCGATCCGCTCGCGCCCGCGGCCCGGCCCGCGCTTTCGCTCGGAGCCGCGCTCGCACGCGATGCGAACGGCTGGCTCGTGGCGCTGCTGCCGAGCGAATGGGCGCTCAAGACATTCACCGATAAAAACGAGGACTGGATCATCTCCGACCAGCCGTTTCCGCCGCCGCCGGCGGCAAAATGACCGGCCCGGAATTCCTGGCGCGCCAGCGGCCCTCGACAAGCCCGTGTTGCGGGTGAATGGTGCGGATGAGGCGATGCGTCCCGCGATCGCGTCCATTCCCCCGCATCATGAAATCCGCGCCCCCGGCCGACTGGCATGCGCATTCGCCGCAGAGTGCCATTGCACGCACGAAGTCCGACGCGCGCGCCGGACTCACGGATGCAGAGGCCGCCCTCAGGCTGGAACGCTGCGGGCCGAACCGGATGACCGCCGCGAAACGCACGCCGGCATGGCTGCGCTTTCTGCTCCAGTTCCACCAGCCGCTCATCCACATCCTTCTGGCTGCCGCGGTGATATCCGCCGCGCTGGGCGAGTGGACTGATGCATCGGTGATCTTCGGCGTGGTGCTGGTCAATGCGCTCATCGGTCATTTCCAGGAATCCAAGGCGGAAAAAGCCATTGATGCCCTTGACCGGCTCGTGTTCACCGAATCCACCGTCCGCCGCGGCGGCAGGACCCGTCGCATTCCATCCAGCCACCTGGTGCCGGGAGACATCGTGCTGTTGCGCCGGGGCGACCGCGTCCCGGCGGATTTGCGGCTGTTGCATTGCCGCGGGCTGCGCACGGAGGAGGCCGCGCTCACCGGCGAGTCGCTACCGGTTTCCAAGGACTGCGGCGTTCTTCCGGCGGAGACGCCCCTCGCGGATCGCGTCAATCTGGCCTTCACCGGCACGATGGTCGCCGGCGGGCAGGGCGAGGGCGTGGCATTCGCCACCGGAGACGCCACCGAGATGGGCCGCATCGCCGGGTTGATGGCGCGCGCCGATACGCTGCAGACACCGCTCACGCGCAGGATCGCCGCTTTCAGTCGGATTTTGTTATATCTCATCCTCAGCCTTTCCGCGCTCACCTTCGCCATCGGCCTGCTGCGCGGCGAACACTGGCGCGGGATGTTCATGGCCGCCGTCGCCCTCGCCGTGGGCGCGATCCCGGAGGGCCTGCCCGCCGCGCTGACCATCACGCTGGCCATCGGGGTGGCGCGCATGGCGAAGCGCCGCGCCATCATCCGCAAGCTGCCCGCGGTGGAAACACTCGGCAGCACCACCGTGATCTGCTCGGACAAGACTGGGACGCTCACGCGCAACCAGATGACCGTGCGTGAAATCCAGGCCGGCGGCCGCCTCTATCATGTTTCCGGCAGCGGCTACGATGCCGCGGGCGTCATCCGCCTCGAGGAGCGGCCGGTGGTGGTCGGCGAAAACGCCGCGCTCATCGAGACACTCGGCGCCGGATTGTTGTGCAACGATTCGCGATTGGTTTCCGGCGAGGGCGGCCGCATCACGGTGGAGGGGGACCCCACCGAGGCGGCGCTGCTCGTCTCCGCACGCAAGGCGGGCGTGTCCCGAGACGGCTTCGGCAAAGGGCTGCCACGCATTGAGAGCATCCCGTTCGAATCGGAACACCAATACATGGCCACCCTGCACGGGGGCGGTGACGGGCCGGGGATGATCTACGTCAAGGGCGCGGCCGAGATCCTCGCGCCGCGCTGCACGCTGCAGCTCGACGAAGACGGCGGCACCTCGCCTGCCGATCCGGAGGAGATCGCCCGCAGTGCCGCGCGGATGGCCGCCCGCGGGTTGCGCGTGCTCGCCTTCGCCCGGCGTGAAATGCCACCCAGCCACTCGGAACTCGAACACCGGCACGTGGCCGCAGGACTCACGTTTCTCGGCCTGCAGGGGAAACTCGACCCGCCGCGCCCGGAGGCGCTCGCCGCGGTGAAATGCTGCCGCCAGGCAGGCATCCGCGTGAAAATGGTCACCGGTGACCACCCGCTCACCGCCCGCGCCATCGCACGGCGCATCGGCATCGGCGGCGACGAAGTCCGCAGTCTCACCGGCGCGGAGCTGGAAAAACTCGACGACGCCGCGCTGGCCGCGGCCGCCGATGGAACCGACGTCTTCGCCCGCGTGGCTCCCGAGCAAAAGCTGCGGCTGGTGAAGGCACTGCAGTCGCGCGGGCACATCGTCGCGATGACCGGAGACGGCGTGAACGACGCGCCGGCGCTCAAGCAGGCCGACATCGGCGTGGCCATGGGCATCACCGGCACCGATGTCGCCAAGGAGGCGGCCGACATGATCCTCACGGATGACAACTTCGCCTCGATCGAGGCTGCCGTCGAGGAAGGCCGCGGGGTTTTCGACAACCTCACCAAGTTCATCGCATGGACGCTGCCCACCAACTTCAGCGAGGGGCTGGTGATCCTGCTCGCGGTGGCCGCCGGCACCGCCTTGCCGATCCTGCCGGTCCAGATCCTGTGGGTGAACATGACCACGGCGGTCCTGCTCGGGCTGATGCTGGTTTTCGAACCGAAGGAGCGCGACCTGATGGGGCGACCGCCGCGGGATCCGGGCGCGCCGGTGCTCACGGGCGCGTTGCGCCTGCGCGTGGTGCTGGTTTCGCTGCTTTTGCTGACGGCGTGTTTCGCATTGTTTTCGCACGAGCTCGCGCGCGGATCGGACTTGCCGGTCGCGCGCACTGTGGCGGCGAACATGCTGGTGATCGGCGAGTTATGTTATCTTTACAACTGCCGCAGCCTCACGCGCTCGGTTTTCGCCATCGGGCTGTTCTCCAATCCATGGGTGATTTACGGCCCGCTGGCGATGATCGGGCTGCAGCTTTTGTTCACCTATCATCCGGCGATGAACACAGTGTTCCACAGCGCGCCGCTGCCGCCGGATGCCTGGCTGCGGATCGTGGCGGCGGGCCTTGCGATCCAATTCGCCGTGGGCACGGAGAAATGGCTGGCCGCCCGGATGCGCCGCGGCCGGCGGCTCACTGCCTCATGAAACTCTCCTCGATCGGCGGATCGGCCGCCAGCGCGCGGTCCGCCACCAGCACCGGTTGCAACACCCCCTCCTCCAGCGGAAACCGCATCGTGCCCGCCACCCTGGCCCAGCCGTTTTCCGGCAATGCGGGAGGTGGTCCGCCGAATTCGAGCACAATCGGCAACGCGCGGCTGTCGGCCGCGCAGCAGGTCATGAACAACCGGTAGAGGCGCTTGCGCGTGCCGTGCGGGTTGCGCGTCTTCTCATCCACCCAGCGGCCCTCGGTCTCCACCTTGATGCCGTCGATGGCCGCCTGCATCTCGCGGTCGCCGGCGGCGAAAAACAATTCCATCAGGTTGAACTCATGATAGCCGTCCGCGGTCTTGCGGTGGCTTTGCTCGATCATCTCGCGCGTGAGCGGTGGCATCGACGCCGCGAGGAACGAGGTGTTCATGTCCGCCGGGGAGTCGTAGAGTCCCTTGCGCGCCAATGCCGCGGCCGAGTATTCGTCCTTGGTCCAGGCGGTTGACAGCGAGATCGGCAGCACCATCAGCAACAACGCGACCAGCGGATGCAGATCGCCGGTCTCATGATCGTGCTCCGCGGCGTCGCCGCCGTGGTCATGGCCGCAGGCGGCCTGCTCGCGGGCGGTGAGCAGGTTGAACAGGCCGAGCACCGCAAGTCCCAGCCCGCCAATGAAGGCGATCAGCCTGAAATCCGGCGCCAGGTATTTGTTGATGCGGCCGGTGGCGTGGAAATACAGCAGCACGCCGCTCCAGACCAGCACGGCCAGCGAGAACAGGATGCGTCTGGGCACGGGGGTCATGGCGTCTGCAGCACGAGGTGTTGCCAGAAGACGGTGACGCCGCCGATCACCAGGAACAGCGCAACCGCCAGGGCGGCAATGAAGCTTTTGCGCATCACGGTCTGATAGAGGAAGATGAGTTTCACATCCATCATCGGCCCGAAGGTGAGGAATGCCAGCTTCGCGCCCCATGAGAACTTGTCGAGGGTGGCGGCGATGAAGGCGTCCGAACTGCTGCACAGGCTCAGCACGAAGGCCAACAGCATCAGCGCGGCGGGTGCGCCAACGAGGCTGCCGGCCAGGCCGTCGAGCCATTCTGCGCCGGGAGCGATGCCGGTGTTGAAGAGCGCGGTGATCGACACGCCGATGGCGAAATACACGCCCACGTCCACGAAATCCTTGAGTGACGAGCGGAACGCCGCGACCAGCCGCTGGCCGGAATCCTGCGGGTGGTGATGGCCGCCGCAGTCGTCGTGCCGGCACCCGTCGTGGGAATGCCCGTGCCCCGCCTGCCGGGTGTCCGGGTCCGGCCGGTCAAGTGAATCCAGGACTTTCGGCTTCAGCACCCGTGCGACAGGCAGGCGGGAGACCACCAGTCCGACGGCCACCGCCACCATCAATCCGAGCAGCAGCCGCGAGCAGGTCATCATCGCCGCGCCCTGGCCTTGGAATGCCTTCCATGTGCTCAACGCGGTGATCGGGTTGACGATGGGCGCGGCCAGCATGTAGGTCAGCGCGCAGGAGACGGGCAGGCCTTTTTTCACCAAGCGGCGGATCACCGGCACCACCGCGCATTCGCAGACGGGAAACACCGCGCCCAGAAGACCGGCCACCACCACCGAGAGGTTGCGGTTGCGCGGCAGCAAGCGGTCCATCGTTCCGGCCGGCAGGTAGATGTCGATGAACCCGCTCACCAGCGTTCCCAACAGGATGAATGGCGCCCCTTCGAACAGAATGCTCAAGAACGCGAGTGCGAAATCCTGCTGGGCATCGGACGACATCGCGCCGAACAAAACCCGTGCCGCGGGCGCTGTCAATCCGGCCACAGCGCATGGTCAGGACCGCCGCCTGCGGATTTCCGGATGATTTTGCAAGACGGCGGCGCTATCCCTGATACATTCAGGCGTTTCCAAATGATGAGAACCCCATCCCTTGCCCTTGTTTCGGCGCTGATCCTCATCGGCGCGGCCGGCTTCATCGCGGGCCGCGTCTCGTCCGGTGATGCCGCCGCCACGGAGGCTGCGGCCGGGCCGCAGGCAACACGCTCCGCCATGCGGCCGGCCGGCCAAAGCACCGCTGCGGAACAGGCGTCCGCCCGGGTCCGGCAGGCCGCTATCGATGATCCCGTCGCCAACTCACCCGCCGCGCGGCTCACACGGCTTGAAAGCATCGTCCGCGGTGAAAACCCCATCGACCGCAACCGTGCGCTGCTGGCGTTCATCGATCAGCTCGCGCCGGGCGACTTCGAGGCGGCCGTGGCCCATTTCCGCGGCCTCGGCCTGACCGAAAGCCGCATGGGCGAATACTCGCTGCTGCTTTCCGCATGGGCCAAGGCGGATCCATTGGCAGCGCTCGACTACGCCCGCGCAAACACCACCAACCGCTTCGCCACCGACACCATCCTCACCACCTGGGCCTCGCAGGATGCGGATGCCGCCCTGCGCTGGGCCG
>JBIJBN010000207.1:0-4044 GCA_044345175.1 Luteolibacter sp. | reverse complement strand
CTGCCGCTTCGTCATCGAGCCCAAGCTGCGGAAACTCGGACTGGAACACTGAGCGCGGCGGCCCTGCCCGCGGCATGCAAAAAAAAGAGGCGGCCGCAGCCGCCTCTCCGCATCGCATGACGCACACCGGTCATGTTCACCACGCGCTTTGCCTGACATAGATCACATCGTAGGGCCTGACGTAGAACGGGCGGCTGTCCGCACCGCTGAGGGCCTCGTTCATGTTGAGGACGTAGCGGCCGTTGCGGCCGTTCTCGTTGCGCACCACGATCACCTGCCTGGGGTTGGCGAACCGGGAGAAACCTCCGGCCTCCATCACCGCCTCGAGCGCGGTCATCGGCCGGTCGAGGGGGATTTTCCCGGGGCGCAGCACCTCGCCCGAGACATAGACGCCGGCCGCGGCGCTATCCAGCGAGACCACCACGGTCGAGTCCTGGAGATGGGGTTGATACAATGATGTCAGTTGTGACTGCAGGCTGGTGACGGTGCGGCCGGACGCATGGATGTCACCGATGGTCGGCAGGCTGACCTTGCCGTTCGCCTGGATCTTGTGTTTGGCATTGAGTTCGGGCGCGCCGGAAAAACTCACGTTGATCTGGTCGCCCGGTGCGAGGGTTCCCGGAGTGACCGAAGCGGCGGCCTCGGCGGGAACCGGCACGGATGCGGCGGAATTGCGGCATCCTGTGGCCAGGCACAATGCAGCCGCGGCGGCGAGGCCGGCGGCCGGGACAAGAAGACGCAGCCGGCAGCGCACGGCATGCGGCGGGGCCGGAGTCGGGGGGCAACGATAGGGTATGGATTTCGTTTTCATGGGGGTGTCTGTTATTCACGGATTTGCCGGATGTCCGGCATGTCATTGGCACATCGCTGGCGTCGCAAACGGACATGTGGGTCCGGATGCGGAGATCGGGGGATTCCTTGCGGATGCGAGGTGATGCCGCGGCTCAGGGCCACGGCCTCGAACCGGGTGGGGCTGCGCGGGCGTCCATTGGATGCGGACCGCTGCGACGTTCAGTGCAACGTGCCGAGTCTTTCGCCGCGGTAGGATCCGTTCTCGATGCCGCGCACCCAGTCCTCATGGTCGAGATACCACTGGACGGTGCGGCGCAATCCGGTTTCGAACGTCTCGCGCGGATGCCAGCCCAGCTCGTTTTCAATGCGTGCGGGATTGATGGCGTAGCGCCGGTCGTGGCCCGGGCGGTCGGTGACAAATGTAATGAGTTCCGCGGCGGACTTCCGGACACGGTCCGGCGCGAGTTCGGCGACGGTCCGGATCACCGCGCGGACGACATCGATGTTGGACATCTCGCATCGCCCGCCGATGACATAGGTCCTGCCGGGGATCCCCCGGACGAGGGCCAGCGCGAGGCCGCGGCAATGGTCCTCCACATAGAGCCAGTCGCGGACGTTCGACCCGTCGCCATAGACCGGAAGCGGCTCGCCCTTGAGGATCTTGCGGATCATCAGCGGCAGGAGTTTTTCGGGAAACTGGAAGGGCCCGTAATTGTTCGAGCAGTTCGTCGTGACAACCGGCAGCCCGTAGGTGTGGTGATAGGCGCGCGCCATGTGGTCGCTGCCGGCCTTGGAGGCGCTGTATGGGCTGTTGGGCGCATACGGGGTTTCCTCGCGGAACGCCTCATCCTCCGGACCGAGTGATCCATAGACCTCGTCGGTGGAAACATGGAGGAAACGCGGAGAAGAGGCGGATGCACCGCGGCCATGCGCCAAATGCCTGCGGAAGGCCTCGAGCAGGCGGAAGGTGCCGACGAAATTCGTCATGACAAAATCCTCCGGATTGTCGATCGAGCGGTCCACATGCGATTCCGCGGCGAGGTGCATCACCGCGTCGATCCGGTGATCCCGCAGCAGGGAGTCCACCAGCTCCCGGTCACAGATGTCACCATGCACGAACACATGGCGCGGATCGGACGAGAGATCCGCAAGGCTGGCGGTGTTTCCCGCGTAGGTGAGCTTGTCGAGGTTCACCACCTTGCCCACTTCCAGACCGGTCCCGGCCGCAGCCGGGCCTAACAGGAAGTGCGCCAGATTCGAGCCGATGAATCCGGCGCCGCCCGTGACGAGGATATTCATGGATGAGCTTTGATGCATGGCATCGAGCCGGGCAAGAACGATCATCAAACCGGCGGCGGAATGTGGCGTGCCACATGCTCGCGCAGCGCCTCGTGCCAGCCGCGGGGCCGGATGCCGGTTGCCTCGGTGAATTTGCGCGTGTCCATGGCGCTGTTCAGCGGCCGTCGTGCGGTGAAGGCCTCCACCGAATCAAGCGGGATGCCGCTGATTGCCCGGGCGGGCAGCGGGTGCCCGGCCTCGCGGGCCGCATCGATGCAGGCCTGGCCCCAGTCGCGCCATGTGCAGGCCCCGGCATTGCACAGATGGAAAACGCCCGCGGCCGGGCCGGCAGCGCCACACACGAGCGCCTCGAGCCACTCCACAAGATCCAGCGTGTAGGTCGGGCAGGCGGTCTTGTCGGCCGGCAGTGTCAGGTCCGCCCTGGCCGCGGCCTGGCCGATGATCCACTCGGGGAATGCCGGCCGTGAAGGTCCGAAGACCCATGAGACGCGTGCCACCAGGTTCGCAGTGGAAGCTTCAAGCACGCATTGTTCACCGGCCAGCTTCGAGGCGCCATAGACGCTCACCGGTTCCGGGACATCGCTTTCCTGATGGAACCCGTGACCGTCTCCACCGAAAACCATGTCGGTGCTGATGTAGGTGACGTGGGCGCCCTTGCGTGCCGAGATGGCGGCGATGACGCCGGGGCCGCGGGCATTCACCGCGAATGCCTCTTGCCGCCGGGTTTCGCAGGCATCCACCGCGGTGAGCGCGCCGGTCAGGATGAGCCGGTCGTAATCCAGCGCCGCGAGTGCCGCGGTGATCGACGCCGGATCGGCCAGATCGATCTCCCGCCTGCCGAAGCCGGTGACCCGGTGGCGTTTCGCAAGATGGCCGGCGAGGACCGATCCCAGGCGGCCTGACGTGCCGATGACGACGATGTTGCGCGGGCTGGCATCCATGATCATCCGTGGAAAGCGGATTTCCCTTCAGACAGGAATGCCCTTGCGGACCACCATGCCCCTGAGGCGTCCGACCTGCCAGCCACAGCGCCACATCCACAGGTAGCGGCCGGTCTTGCGCCGCAGGTCGCGGACGCTGAGCAGCAGGCCGAGCCATTCGCGGAGAAACGCGGCGAAGAACGGCCATTCGGCATCCGCCGTGCCGGAGTAGCGCCTGGCGAGGATGGCATTGTATTCGGCATAATTGCGGGATTGCCTGAAATTTCCGGAGAGGCTGTCGCGCCGCCGCAGATGAAGCACCGCATCCGGCACGAATTCCAGACGATAGCCAAGTCGCTGCGCGCGGAAACAAAAATCGGTGTCATGCAGATAGGGCAGGTCGTCCTCGAAGTCCCCCACCCTTTCGAAAAGCGCCTTGCTGAAACCAAGGGTGCCGCCGCCGGCATGAGGCAGCCACGGCGGATACCAGATTTTCTGGATGCCCTGTTCCTGTTGGTGGCCGCGCAGCCACGGCGGGTTGAGCAGGCCGGTTTCGATGCGGCACGCGACGAACTCGTGGCGCGAGAGCGCCTCGCCCATTGCGGCCACCCAGCCCGGAGCCACGATGTCGTCCGCGTCGGTGAGTGCCACGGATTCGCCGCGGGCCGCGCGGATGCCCGTATTGAGCGCATGCGGCTGCCCTTGCCGGGCGTTGGCCTCGATGATGCGGAGGTTGGGCAGGAACCGCCGGAATGATCGCGCGATTTCGCACGACCGGTCGGTCGAGCGGTTGTCCGCGAGGACGATTTCCCACGGCTGCGTCCATTGCTGCCCGGCCAGGGCATCGAGTTGTTCCGCGAGGGTTTCCGCGGCGTTATAACAAGGGATGACCACACTGAGTTTCATGATGTTCATCGGTTGTAGCCGAACCACGGATCGGGGCCCGCCGGAATCCGATACCTGCGCGCGCGGTCGTCCGCCCGCGTCAGATGGTTGAGAAAACCGGTGTCGGGCCTCATGAACCAGTTGGTCC
>JBIJBN010000225.1:0-3719 GCA_044345175.1 Luteolibacter sp. | reverse complement strand
GACTGGATTTCCCCGCCGGATCAGCTCTGGAACCGTCACGAAACGGTATTCGGATCCGAACACGGAGAGGATTCGATCGACGGTCTGGATCGTCGGACGGCGGTCGCGATGGCGTTCGTCGCCGAAGTCAACCAGCCCGTCGTGCATCAGCAGGATCGCGCCCGGATGGATCCGGTGCACCGCTTCGTCGAACAAGCGGTCCGCGTCATGATCGAGCCAGTCGGGCAACACGACGGACCATGTGACCACGCGGTGGCCGGCGATCCGGGCGGCGATCTGGGTGGCGGCCGACTGGTGGCCGTAGGGCGGCCGGAACATGGCGGGCCGCTGCGCGCCGATGATGCGGCCGCACCTGCGGATCTGGGAGAATGCCTCGCGCAAGGGCAACATGGGAAACGACGGATGGTCCCATGAATGGTTGCCGATGGCATGACCCGCCGCACGGACGGCGGCCACCAGCGCGGGGTGGCTGGCGGCATTCTCACCGCTCATGAAAAACGTGGCCTTGGCACCGTGCGCCGCGAGGATCTCCAACAATGCCGGCGTTGCCTGTGGATCCGGCCCGTCGTCAAAGGTCAGCGCCACCAGCGGTTCCGGCGTGCGCACCCGGGTGATGGTGCCGGTGAACCTGCGGATGAGCATTTCCGCAGCCTGTTTGACAAGATGCTTCACGGGGTGTGTTGGATTCCTGCGGATCGGGCGGGGCGCCGGGCATGTGGAAGCGAGGGCAGCATGCGCCGGCCGGACCACTTGCGCGTGAACACCTTGCGGGCGATTGGCGGCGCGCAGGTCACGAGCAGGTTGCGAAGGTTGTTTTTCCATCCGGCGGCGGCGGAGATTCCGGAGCGCGCATAGCGTCTCGCCATGCGGCCATTGCCAAGCGCGCAGCAGATCTCCGCCTGGCGCGAGATGAAATAAAGCATCCTGCGCCGCACCATTGCCGCCGCCCCGCGGTCGAGCGGGAACAACCGCCAGTGGATCTCCGCCTGCACCCGGATGTAACACTGGTGGTTCCTGAATGCGGATACGGGATCCGGAGCGTCCGAAAGTCCGCTGAAGGCGCGCCTGCGGCAAAGGCAGACCATCGGTTCGTTGATCACCGCATAACCGTGGTCCAAAACCAGACGGTGCATCAGCTGGTGGTCTTCCGCGACCCACAACGACTCGTCGAAGCCACCCGTGCGCACCAACGCGCTCTTGCTGACAAGCATGGTCTGCAGCACCGGATGCCCCCGGTGGCGGAACAACCGGCAATCGCCGCCGGGATAGAATTTCATCGCGTCATCACCCCAGTCCGAATCCATCGCGCCAAGACCGTCGATCGGCACGCCCTCCTCGTTGGTGCAGATACAAAAGCAGACCTTGGCGCCGGTCCGGATGACGCAGTCGGCCTGGCGGCGGAGTTTTTCCGGCCGCCAGCTGTCGTCCGAATCGAGAAAGGCGATCCATTCGCCGGTTGCCTCGCGGATGCCGCGGTTGCGGGCCGCGCTGACGCCGCGGTTGCGGGTCCTCACGTAGCGGATGCGGTCCATCAGCGGCGCGAGCGCGCGGCGCGTGCCATCGGTCGATCCGTCGTCCACCACGATGATCTCATGGGCTGGCAGGTTCTGGCCGAGCACGCTGCGCACGGCATCCGACACCTGCGCGGCGCGGTTGTAGGTCGGGATGACCACGCTGACGCGGATGTCCGGATGGCAGTGCCCGTGCATGGATGTTAGAAAATGGCGGCCGCGGCTTTTCTTGCGGCAGGCGGCGGATAGTTGCGCGGTTTCCCGTCAAGGGCGCGCGCCGCTTGAAGGAACGCGATGCGCGTGCGGTAGCCCAGCTCCCATGGCGGGCAGCCGCCGCGATCGCAAAGCCCGCACGCGCGGGGAAGCGAGCGCAGCCGGAGTTTGATCCGCGTCAGGCATTCGATCATCGCGGCATCGGGTGCATCCCGGTGTTTCCAATGGTGGCGGATGTATGCCTGGGTGCGTCCCTGCTGGCGGGCGGCGGCGATCCAGCCGGCGTGATCGAGCCGCGCCGGATCGGGGTGATGCACCACTTCGGCACCGTCCGCCGGCAGGATGCGCATGCCGAGTTCGCACATCTGCATCCACAGCAGCGTTTCCTCGCCCAGACCGGTCGCGCCGGGTCCGAGTGCGACATCGAAACCGGGGATGCGCCGGAACACTCCGGCGCACACCCCCATGCTGGCTCCGACCAGTTCGGGATTCACCTCAGCGGGCTGCGGAACCTCCGCAAGCCAGCGGGCATGGGCGGGCGTGAGCCACGGACGCCGCAGTTCCGCGGCCAGCAGGATGCGGCCCGCCACCGCCTCGCAACGGTGATCCAGCAGCGGCGCGGCCATGCGTTCGATCCAATCCGGAGAAGGAACGACGTCGTCATCGGTGAACAGAAGCGCGTCGCCGCGCGCCGCGGCGATTGCGGCGTTGAGCGCGCGGCTCTTGCCTTGTCTGGATTCTAACAAGCGGCGCAGCGTGATGCGCGGCATGGCTGTCTTTGCGACCAACTCCGCCGTGCCATCCGACGAGCCGTTGTCCGCCACGATCATTTCGACGCAAAGTCCGTCAGGCACGCGTGCGTGGCGGAATGCATGCAAGGTCCTCTCCAGCGCCGCGGCGCGGTTTCTTGTGGCGATGAGGATCGAGCAGTCCACGGGTTTCAGAATCTAACAGATTTATGGTTGCAGCAGACATCCGAGCGCCTTGGTGAGGCGGGCGTGCGAATGCTCCTCAAGATAATCCTTCCAGCGCGGCCGCATGCGGCGCAGCCAGCCGTCGCGGTCCGCGGTGATGCGCAGCACTGCGTCCAGCAGGGCGCGGGCGTCGCCCTGGGGCACCACCTCGCCGGTGCGGAAGCGCCTCGCGCGTTCCGCCATCAGGTGGCCGTCGCTCACGACCACCGGTTTGGCCAGTGCAGCGGCCTTCGCCTGGATGCCGCTGCTGTGCGGAAAATCCAAGTATGCCGCGGCAAGCACGTCGCATGCGTCCATCAGATGGCCGAAGGCCGCCTCGTTCGGTATGCGTCCGAAGTGAGTCCAGAGATTCGGCAGGGACTCGATTTTCCAGCGCAGGCGGCGGCGCGCACGCGCGTCAAACGGCCACTGCATTTCCCCTCCAAGCGCGAAACACAGGCCCGCGGCCCCGGGCAGGGCGGCGGCTTCAAGAAACGCATTGAGCCCCTTCGACTTGAGCAGATGACCCAACAGTCCGACCACCGGCCTGCCTGCGGCGAACTCCCTCAACCCGTCGCCGGGAGCGCGCTCCGCCCCAACGGCAGGTGGTCCGGTTTCCGGTGGATCCGGAAACACGACCACGGGCTTGCGCAGATCGGCGGCGGCGGCATCCGCAATGCCCTCATCCAGCACGGCGGCGCCCAAGCACTTCCGCCCGTGGAAAATCCGCCTGGGCTGCGGAAGCCTGCGGCATCCCGGATGCGGAATCCCCGGCATGCGGTAGGACATCGCGTGCAGATAGAGACCCGCCCACGGGACCCGCAGCAACGGGCGGGCGAAATGAAACCACTCGAAGTCACGGTCATAAACACAGGCATGAAAAACCGCATCCAAGGAAACATCCGATTCCGCTGCGAGAGCCAGCGCCTGTTTTTCGATCCCGGTGAAATGGCGGATCGCGCGGTCGATCGCGCCCAGCCGTTGCGGACGCAGGCCGTTGAAGCGCGCGCGCGGCAGGGTGATTGCCGCAAAGCGCGTGGTG
>JBIJBN010000076.1:0-7840 GCA_044345175.1 Luteolibacter sp. | reverse complement strand
CCAAGGACGCATCGGCCCGCGCCTCGATGCAAAAACAAAAGTGGGACGAAAACGCCGACATGCGCACCCTGATGCGCGATGCCGCGCAGTTCGAGGAGCTGGAAAAAGCCTCACGCACCGGCCTCACCCGCGAACAACTCGAAAACCGCCGCGACCAGACGATCGAAAGATACAACGCCGATCCCAACCACCTCGCCACCGTCAAGGACCTGGCCGGCATCTACGAACAACTGGAGGACTGGCACAATGCGGAGACTTTCTACTCCTGGGCCCACTCGCTGAGCGCGGGGGACGTCGCCCTGGCCGCCAAGGCCTCCACCATGAAGGACCGCGCCATCGATGCCGATCTCAAAAACCTCGAGGCCGGCCTCGCCGCGGATCCCGACAACGCCGAACTCAAGGCCGCCCTCGACGCGCGGCGCGCCGACCGCCTCGCCGAGCAGGTGCTCGAGGCCCAGCGCCGGGTGGACCAGAACCCCACCGATCCCCAACTGCGCTTCCAACTCGGCAGCGCGCTCTACAACGCCGGCGATCACAGCGCCGCCATCCCTCACCTCCAGCAGGCGACGCGCAACCCGCACATCCGCACCAAGGTGCTGCTGCTGCTTGGCCGCACCTTCAAGGCCAAGGGCATGTATGACCTTTCCATCAAGCAGCTCGCCGACGCCCTCGCGGACCTCCACGCCATGGACAACACCAAAAAGGAGGTGCTTTATGAAAAAGGCCTCATCCACGAGGAAATGAACGACAAGACCGCGGCGCTGGAATGCTTCAAACAGATCTACGAGGTGGACTACGGCTATCGCGATGTCGCCAGCCGCGTGGAATCATCCTACACCTGATGCGGCTCGCTCCGCCCGGCGGCGTCACGGCAACATCGTGATGCGCAGGCGGTCGTAGCGGTCGTCAGGCCGGAACAGCCAGCCCGGACGGGTGTCCAGCAGCTCGTAGCCGGTGAGCATGAACACCGGCAGGATCTGGTTGCTGTTGGGATCGTAGGCGCGGTCGCCGGTGTAGTAACCGCGGATACGGTATTCATAGTTGTTGTCAAACGCGTAGCGCGCGCCCGCCGGGCCCTCCTCCGGCAGGCGGTCGGGCGTCCGCATGCGGTCCTCCCTCATCATCACCAGCTTCGCCCGGCTCCACGGCTGGCGCGGCTCGCGCAGGTATCCCCAGAAGCGGGTCTTCTCCACGAAATAACGCCGGCCGTAATAAAAATCCCCGGTCGGCTCGGTGGCGATCCTCGCATCGCGCTCCTCCATGGTCGGCCCGCCCAGGTTTCCGCGGCCCATGGTCGGCGCGGCGCACTGGCAGAGCAACGGCACAATCACCGCCTGCAACAAGGCCATCCGGGAGATTTTCGGCATGGCGCGAGGCTAGCGGCACAGCGCGCGGGCCGGCAAGTCCGGATCATTTGAAAGCCTCGTCAAACGGCTTGGCGGCCATCACCCAGTCCTGCGCCAGCACCCGGGTGATTTCAAACTGCCGGGCATCGGCGCCATCGGGCCGCCGCACCTCCACGGTCACCCGCTTCCTGCGCCCGGGCTCATGCTCCCTGGTGTCGGAAACCACGCGCAGCATGGCGCGGGCCTGCGGCGTGTCCCTGAGGCAGTAACCTAACAGGAATGTGTCGGTGTCGGGTGAGGTCATCTCGTAACACACCCACTGCCTGTCGTCGCTGAACGGCCCGTTGTAGTAATTGTCCGGCTCGGCCATCACGCGCATCACGCCGCGGCCGCCGTCCGGTGCGAGCAACCCGTCCCATGATGGCTCCACCGTGCGCGCGAAGGCGTCGAAATCGATTTTCCAGACCCCCTTGTCATCCGGTGTGAGCAGCGCAAGCCGCGCCTGCGGCTTGCCATCCCTCTCGGTGCTGACCAGCACGCCGTCGAGCAGCATGCCGTTGGTATCCACACTGCTGAGCCATTGCAGGCCGCTCACCGGGCCGTCGCGCGATTCCATGCCGGAGAGGAACGCCACCACATCCGCGGGCTCCGTGGATCCGGGACGGAAATACTTTTCCACCACATGGGCCTCGCGCAATGCAAGCCCGCGCCTGACGAGCTCCAGCGCATCCTGCTCCGGCGGCGATGGAAACTCGGAGGATTTGTGAACCACCAGTGGCGCGTCCGCCTGCGCGGATGCGCCGGGCGTCTGCCGGACCTTCATCCGGATCTGCAACCACGACCAGAAAAACACCCCCAGAACAACCGCCACCGCCACCAGCAGCACGGATGTCCACGCGATGATTCCCTTCCTGCGTTGCGACTTCGACCTCGAGCCCGGATTGCGGCGGCGGCGGCGGCTCACACCGCTTTTGACGGGCACCACCCCGTTGCGGATGCGGTCGATCCTGCCGATCGCGGGCGGATCACCGGCGGAACGTTGGAATCGCTGGGCCCGGACAGCCTTCTGGACATCGTTGGTCTTCAAGGGATGGATGCCCGATCTACCTTCCACACCAGCATGCGCCAAGAATTTTTATCTGACATTTCCGCACTTGGCGGATCACGCCCGGATCATGACAATCATCCGCATGGCCCGCATCGCGATCACCATGGGAGACCCTGCCGGCATCGGGCCGGAGGTCATCGACCTCGCGCTCGCATCCGGCAAACTCCCCGCCGGTCATGAATTCCATGTGCTCGGAAACCGCCATGCCGGCTCGCCAGGCAAACCGGATGAGCGTTCCGCCGCGGCCGCACTGGCCGCGCTGGAGGAAGCGGCGGCGGCATTGAAATCAGGCCGCGCGGACGCGGTGGTCACCGGCCCGGTTTGCAAGGACGGCCTGCAGGCGCTCGGTTTCCCGTTTCCCGGACAGACCGAATTCTTCGCCCACGCCTTCGGAACCGGAAATTACGGCATGCTGCTCACAGGCGACACCCTCACCGTGGGCTTGGCCACCATCCATGAGCCTCTCGCATCGGTGCCCTCGCTGCTCAATCCGGAGCGCATCATCCGCATCGGCCTGCTCACCGCGGATTTCCTGATCCGGCGCGGCCAGCGCGCGCCACGCATCGCCGTGGCGGGCCTCAATCCGCACGCCGGCGAAAATGGCGCGTTCGGCGACGAGGAAATCCGCATCATCCGCCCGGCCATCGATTCCCTCAATGCCACCGGCCGCGCGCTGTTCAGCGGACCCGCCGTCCCCGATGCGGTCTTCCGCGAGGCCGCGCGGGGGGCCTTCGATGCGGTGATCGCGATGTATCACGACCAAGGGCTGATTCCGCTCAAACTGCTGGATTTCGACAATGCGGTCAATGTCACCCTCGGCCTGCCCAAACCCCGCACCAGCCCGGATCACGGCACCGCATTCAGCATCGCAGGGAAAAAATTGGCAGACCCGGCGTCGATGATCGCCGCCATCCGCCTGGCTTGCGAACTCGCCTGATCCGCCCGTCAGCCGCCCGCGCGTGATTCCAAGGCATCGCGTCCATGGCCGCGGTAAAACACCACGAACACCACCAGACAAATGGCGATCATCCCGGCCAGGATCCCCCAGAAGAGATCCCAGCCGCCACCGTCGGGCGTCACAAAGGCGTGCCGCAGCCAACCGCAGATCACGGCACCCGCCAGCGGACCCAAGCCACCGGAAACCATCACCAGCAGGCCCTGCGCCCGGCCTCTCAGCGCGGGATCCACGCGGCGGTCCAGGAACATCTGCGCGGTGATGAAGTAAAATGTATAACAAAGCCCGTGCAGCGCCACGCCCGCGACATGCCAGGCCATCGTGCCCGTCGTGCCGGCTCCGGCACTCATCGCATAACGCAGGACCGACAGGCCGAGCGCCCATGACAGCACGGTCTTGACCCTGCAGCGCGTCATCACCGAGCCGAGCACCAGCATGCCCAGCACCTCGGGCGCCTGCGCCACGGTCATCGTCGCGGCCGGACGCGCGTCGCCCAACACCTTGAGAAACTCCGGCGCATACATGTAGAATGCCGCCAGCGGAATCGAAAACAGCGCGGTGACCCCGAAAAACACGGCGTGATCCCGCTGCTTCATCAGGCCGAAAGCGTCCAGGCCAAGCCGCGACTTCCACGTGGTGTCCGGCACCCCCAGCGGCGGCGTGCGCGGCAGGAAAAACGCCGCCAGCGCGCCCACCACGCGGATCACGGCCGATGCATACCCCGCCACCGGGCTGGTGTCCGCCTGCAACAGATAACTGGTGGCGAGCCCGCCGACCACCCAACCGATCGTGCCACCCACGCGCACCAGCGGAAACTGCCGCTCCGCATGCGAAAGGTGCGTCATCGAGACGGTGGCCAGAATCCCCCACGACGGACCCGAGGCCAGCGAGTAACCGCCTAACAGAATAATGAACCATGCCGGATGCCAGCCGGCGGAAAGCGTGGCAAACGCCGCATACAGGAATGCCGCCGCCACCAGCGAGGACCACGCGAACAAACGGTCCGCCGCGATCCGCTGGTCCGCCAGCGCGCCACCCGCCAGCGGCGTGATCAACGCACACAACGGCGGCACCACGAACGCCACCGGCACCCATGCCTCCAGCCCCCTGGCTCCAAGGATGTTGGTGAGCGCCGGAACCCACAGTCCCGGAGTCATGCCGTGAAAGAAAAACACCACCCACAGCACACCGAACACCGCCGACGGCTTCATCCGTCTTTCCTGATCGACGTTCACCGGATCGGCTCTAGGTCACTTTCACGGCATTGGAAAGCGGGAATGCGGATCTCCGGGGCCGGATGCGCGATGACGCCCGGCTTGGGTTGACGGCCCCCGCGGTCTCGGCTACCTCTGCGCGACGATGATCCTCCGGTGCTTGCCATGCCTGCTCGCCGTTCTTCCGCTCTGCGGAGGAACCGCCATGGCGCAAATCGCCGCCACCCTCGGCATCCCGAAAAAACAACACCTCACCGGCGAGCCGGTCATCGCCGTGGTCACCCTCACCAACCACTCCGGCCGCGACCTCGTCTTCCAAAGCGACGGGCGCTTCCAGTGGCTCAATTTCATCGTCCGCAAAAACAACGGCAACACCGTCAACGGCAGGAATGCCGCGCTTTTCGGACCCATGAAAATCCGCGCCGGCCAGACACTCGCCCGCGAGGTGGACCTCTCACGGCATTTCCAACTCGCCGAGCCCGGAAATTTCTCGGTCACCGCCGTGATCCGCCAGCCGGGCGCGTCTTCCGCGGAGGCCTCCACCAACCGCGCCTTCTTCAACCAGGCGCCAGGCCGCGTTTACTGGTCACGCAAGGCGGGCATCCCGGGCGCCGGCGCCACCACCCGCGACTTCCGCGTGATCCATTTTTCCGGCGATTCGAAATCCCAGCTCTACGCCCAGATCGCCGATGACATGTCCGGCCAGCTGGTCCGCACCTTCCTCCTCGGGGATGTGCTCATGATGCGCAAACCGCTGGTCACCATGGACCGCCAACAACGCATGCACGTCCTGTTCCTCGTCACCCCCGCCATGTGGGTCCACTGCGTGATCGATGCCGACGGACGGCTGGTCAACCGGCAAATCCATCAGCGCGGCCCCTACGGCGATCCCCAGCTCATGGCCATGGGCGATGGCAGCGTCAACGTGGCCAATTCCATCCCCTACGACCCCAAGCAAGCCGCCGAACAACGGGCCAAAACCCGCAAGGCCTCGGACCGGCCAGCCATCACCTACTGACCCCACCACACCCCCCCGGATCCGGAAAAAATGCGCGGACCGTGAAAAAAAGCTTTACAAATTTTAAAAAATGTAAGTTTTTACTGATGATTTTTATTTCTTAAATTTCCATGAAACACATGATCCGGATTCTGGCAGTGCTGTTTTCCTGTGTCCTGGGCACCGGGGCATGGGCGGCGAATTTCCGAACCGTGGTGATCGACGCCGGTCACGGCGGCCATGACAACGGCGGCCAATGGGGCAGGGTGTATGAGAAACACCTCGCCTTGGACACCGCGGTGAGGCTGGAACAAAACCTCAAACGCATGGGCTACCACACGGTGATGACACGCCGCAGCGACTATTTCCTCTCGCTGCCGCAACGGGTCGCCATCGGCAACCGCTACAAAAACGCGATCTTCGTCAGCATTCACTTCAACTACACGTGGAAGCAGCATGTCAGCGGCACGGAGACATTCTATCACAGCCGCGAGGGCCAGCGGCTGGCCTACCATGTGCAACGCAGTCTGGTGCGCCGCACCCGCACCGTGGACCGCAGCGCCAAATTCGCGCGCTACTATGTGATTCGTAACTCCACCCTGCCGGCCATTCTCGTGGAGGGCGGCTTCGTCAGCAATGAACGCGAACGCCTGCGGATGAAATCCGGCGATTTCCGCGAGGCGATCGCCCGCGGCGTGGCGGAGGGCATCCACCGCTACCGCAGGGGTTATTGATCCACAACCTGCCGTTGGAGCGGGGGCGGGTTTTTTTAGGCATGCACGTGCGGCGTGCGGGGGTTATCCTTGGGCCGTGCCAGCGGTCAACCGGTCCGGAATGCGCGCCGCAGAGGCCGCCGCCATCGCAGGCGGCTGGTCGGAGGAGCAACTCATCGATATGGCGGGAACCCGGCTGGCCCATGCCCTGAATGCGTTTTTCCCGCATCCCGGAACCCTCGTCGCTTATCTCGGCAAAGGCCACAACGCGGCCGACACGCTGGTCGCCCTGCGGATCCTGCGCGATCGTCATGGCTGGAAAATCGCCGCACGCTGCGCCCACGGGAATTCGGAACTCGCGCCACTCACCCGGGAAAAGTGGCGGCAAAGCGGGATCAACAGCCCCCTCCAGGGACTCCCGCCATGGCCGGAGATGAACCACCCGCTGGTGCTGCTGGACGGACTGGTCGGCATCGGCGCACGGGGTGACCTCGGCGGCAAACTGCCCGCTCTCGCCGCGGAAATGGAATGGCTGCGCCACCATGCCGGCGCCCGCGTTGCCGCAGTGGATCTGCCATCCGGAGTGGACCCGGACAGCGGCGCTCATGGCCCCGGCGCGGTCATCGCGGATGTCACGTTCATGATCGCCCATCCGAAGGCCGGCTTGCTGACAAGCAGCGCCACCGATGCCGTCGGCGCACTCGCACTGGTCCCGGTCGAGCCACTCGCCACCAGCGAAACGGCGGGTGATCTGCGGATGATTTGCCCGCAGGAAATGAGTTTCGGAAAATCCCCCCGGCCATTCGAGTTCCACAAAGGCATGGCCGGACGCGTCACGGTAATCGCAGGATCCACCCCATACCCGGGCGCGGCCGCCCTCACCGCCATCGGCGCACTGCGCGGCGGCGCAGGCCTGGTCACCCTGCTCGTGCCGGAGCAGGCCGCCGCCGCCATTTCATCCCGCTGCCCGCCGGAAATCATCATCCGCACGTTCACCTCATGCCCGCCAGCCGATCCACCGGAATGCGACGCCCTCGCCATCGGCTGTGGCCTCGGCCGACCCGACCCGGCGGTGACCCGACGCCTGCTCGACTGGCTGGATCACTCCGCCACTCCGGCGGTCATCGATGCCGATGCACTCAACTTGATCGCCAGTGAAGGACGCATGGCCATTTTCAAAAACCACCACATCCTCACGCCGCATCCGGGCGAGTTCGCCCGCCTGGCGCCGGATTTGCACGGATTGCCCCGCGAGGCCGCAGCCCTCGCCTTCGCCCGGCGCTGCCCCTCCACCTTCCTGCTCAAAGGCGCCCGAACACTCATCGCACACAGCCACATGCCGCTCTGGTGCAACTCCACAGGCTCACCCGGCATGGCCACCGGCGGCCAAGGCGACCTGCTCACAGGCGTCATCGCCGCTCGCCTCGCCAGCGGCATGCCGCCGCCTGAAGCAGCCGCCCACGCCGCATGGCTCTGCGGACGGGCGGCCGAGTGCGCCCTGGAAAAC
>JBIJBN010000075.1:0-7886 GCA_044345175.1 Luteolibacter sp. | reverse complement strand
TCCTCAGCGATCATCTCAACGCCGTGCGTCCGGCACACGTCGCCAACACCACCGTGCTCATCGCCTCCATCGGCACGCTCGTCCTCGGCGCGGGCGCGGGCATCGCCCTCTACCGCGGCCGCGCAACGGACCCGCTCTCGATCCCGCTGTTCCGCGAGCGTTTCCATATCGATGGCTTTTACGAAAAGTTCATCGTCCGCTACCTCCAGGACGCCGTGGCCGCGATCATCCACTTTTTCGACGAACTGCTCATCAACGGCCTGCTGGTCGGCGGCCTCAGCCGCGGCGCGGCCAGCTTCGGCAACCTCTTCCGCAAACTCCAGTCCGGCCAACTGCAAGGCTACGCCTATGCCTTCGGATTGGGCGTGGTCCTGATGGTGTATCTCACCGTGTTCCTCTGATCCCATGCTCTCGCTCCTCGTTCTGCTCCCGCTCCTCGCTTTCGCCGCCATCCTCTTGGGCGCCCCGGCGCGCACAACCTCCATCGCCGCCGCCGCAGCCAACCTCGCGCTCGGCTTGTCCGCCGTGACGTCATGGCAAATGCCGTTCTGGGCATTCTCGCTGCCGGTCCTCGACACACCGCCGATCCACCTCGCCTTCGGCTTCCCCGATGGCATGAGCGTGGTAATGGTGGTGCTCAGCGTGCTGGTCACGCTCGCCGCCGTGCTTTCCGGAAAATGCCCGCAAGGACGCGAAAAACTCTGGTATGGATCGATCCTCCTGATCGCCGCGGGCGCCATCGGCGCCTTCGCCTCCACCGACCTGTTTTTCTTCTACGCCTTCCACGAACTCGCGTTGATCCCGACTTTCCTCATGATCGGCATCCTCGGCCGCGGCGACCGCAGGCAGATCGCATGGAAAATCACCATCTACCTCGGCCTCGGATCGGTCGTCCTCCTCGCCGGCCTGGTCTGGCTCGCCAATCTCGCCGGCACGCTCGACATGAATGAAATGGCCGCCGCCGCAAAAAATGGCAGCTTGGCCATCGATCCCGCCGCACAGAAGGGCATCGCCGCATTGCTCATCATCGGCTTCGGCACCTTGGTCTCCCTGTTTCCCCTGCACTCATGGGCCGCACCGGCCTACGCCAGCGCACCGGCACCGGTGGCAATGCTCCACGCCGGTGTGTTGAAAAAATTCGGCCTCTACGGACTCATCCGCGTGGCACTGCCGCTGGTGCCGGATGGCATGCAGGCATGGCTCACTCCGCTGCTCGTCCTCCTGCTGGGCAACCTGCTGTGGTGCGGCATGGTCACCATCTCCCAAAAACGCTTCGACAACATGCTCGGCTCCGCCTCGGTCATGCACATGGGATACATCTTCCTCGGCATCGCCGCCGCCGTCGCCAGCACGGAAAACACGCTCGGCATCCCCGCCGCGGTCTTGCTGATGTTCGCACACGGCGTCTCGGTCGGCTTGCTCTTCAGCCTGGCGGACCGCATCGAGCGCTCGACCGGCTCGCTCGATTTCGCCGACCTCGGCGGGCTGGCGAAATCCGCACCCGCGCTCGCCTTCACCGCCGGCTTCGCCGCCTTCACCGCGATGGGCCTCACCGTCTCCGCCAATTTCGTCGGCGAGGTGCTCGTGTTCCTTTCCGCCTTCCAGCAATACAATCCGGCCAACGGCATCGGCGCACTGCAGACAGCCTGCATCCTCGCCATCTGGGGCGTGGTGATCTCCGCCGTTTACATGCTGCGCGCCTACCGCGCGATGTTCCATGGCCCGCAGGTGGACGCCACCCGCAATGCCGCGGACCTCACCACCGCCGACCGCATCCCCGCGCTGCTGCTGGCCATCCCGCTGCTCGCGGTCGGGCTTTACCCGAACCTGCTGCTCAACCTCTTGAAATAAACAAATCCGGCTGATCCGCCCCATCCTTCCTGCCGGACCGAGCCCGAAAGCCACTCCCATGCCCGCCTACTACCTGGAAGCACTCACCGTCACCCTCGGCCTGGTTCTGCTCATGGCCGAGGCCTTCGTGCCGACGAAAAGCAAGGCATGGGTCGGCGCCGCCGCCGCCGCCGGACTCGCCGCCATCCTGCTGGTCGCCATCCCGATCGCCATCGGCCCGGAATCAAGGCCGTCCGCTGGCTGGGCCGCATGGCCGTTGTGGAATTTCTATCAGTTCGACGTGCTCGCCCGCTTCTACAAGGGCTTCGCGCTGCTCACCACCCTGCTCGTCGTGCTGCTCTCGGTGGATTACCGCACCATCCTCGCGCGCTTCACCGGCCGGCCCGGCTCGGAGGATGGCACCGGCGAGTTTTACGCGCTGCCGGTCTTCGCCTGCGCCGGCATGATGTGGCTCGCATCCGCCAAGGACCTTGCCGGAGCCTTCATCGCGCTCGAACTGGTCACCATCACCTTCTACATCCTCGTCGCCTACATGCGCCGCAACGTCGGCTCGCTCGAAGCCGGAGTGAAATACCTGATCCTCGGCGCGCTCAGCACCGGCTTCCTCGTCTACGGCATCGCGTGGGTCTATGGCGCCACCGGCACAATGAGTCTGGCGGCCCTGCCATCCTCAATCTCCAATCTCCAATCCCACGCTGCGCTCCTGTTCGGCATCGCCCTAGTCATGGTCGGCCTCGGCTTCAAGATCGGCGCCGTGCCGACACACATCTGGATTCCCGATGTCTATCAGGGCGCGCCGACACCGGTCACGGCCTTCCTCTCGGTCGGCTCCAAGGCGGCCGGCTTCATCCTGACCATCCGCTTCCTCGATCCGTTCCTCACACACGAATCCACCCGCGGTCCGGTGCTCACGCTGTTGCTGGTCATGGCCATCGCCACGCTGGTCTTCGGCAACCTCGCCGCCATCCCGCAGACGAATTTCAAACGCCTGCTCGGGTATTCCTCGATCGCCCACGCCGGCTTCCTGCTGCTGGCTCTCGCCGCGGGCACGGCAGCATCGGTCACAACCGTCTCGGTCTACCTGGCCACCTATCTGGTCATGACACTCGGCGTCTTCTTCATCCTCGCCCAAGTCCGCATCCAGCGCGATGGCGAGGCAGTCGCCGATTTCAACGGACTGGGAAAAACCAACCCTCTCCTCGCACTCTCGCTCACCATCCTGCTCGCCGCCCTCGCCGGCGTGCCGCTCACCGCCGGATTCATCGGCAAGTTCCTCGTCTTCTCGCTCGCGGTGCAGGCCGGCCTCTGGGCCGGTGTCGCCGCCGCACTCGCCGCCGCCGCCGCCGGATTCTATTATTATCTCAAGGTGGTGCGTGCCATGTGGTGGGCGGAACCGGAGGACCGCGCCGCAGTCACCCTGCCGGCCGTCAGCAAAACCTGCGTCGCCGCACTCACCGCGGCCACCCTCGTGCTGGGCGTCTGGCCACAGCCGATCCTCAACCTGCTGCGCTGAGCCCTCGCCCGTGAAGGCCGCCACCCCGGCCGCCCACATCAACCCGCGTCCCGCACCGCGGAAACATCATCCGCACGGCCCGGCCTGCGGTCGGCGAACCGCTGGACGAAGACATAACACACCGGAATCAGGAACAGCCCGATCAGCGTGGCGATGCTCATGCCGAATACCACACCGGTGCCCATCGTGCTGCGCGAGGCGGCGCCGGAACCGGAGGCAAGCATCAGCGGCACACAGCCGAGAATGAACGCGAACGAGGTCATCAGGATCGGCCGCAGCCGCAGCTTCGCACCCTCGATGGCCGCTTCCACCGTCGGCACACCCTCGTCGCGTTTCATCTTGGCGAACTCGACGATCAGGATGGCGTTCTTGGCGGCCAGGCCGATGAGCATCACCAGGCCGACCTGCGCGTAGACGTTCATCTCGAAATTGCGCAGCAACAGGCCCATCATCGTGCCGAGAATCACCGTGGGCACGGAAAGCAGCACCGCAAGCGGCAGCGACCAGCTCTCATACTGCGCGGCAAGCAACAGGAACACGAAAATCACGGCCATGCCGAAAATCAGCCCGGCCTGCCCCTGGGATTTCTTTTCCTGAAGCGTGAGCCCGGACCACTCGTGGCCGATGTTCGGCGGCATCGATGCCATCACCTCCTCCATCGCCTTGAGCGCCTGTGCCGAGCTGTAGCCGGGCGCCGGCGCGCCGGTCATCTCGGCGGAGAGATACAGGTTGAATCGCGTCGCGAAGTTCGGGCCCGTCATTCTTGAAACACTGACCAGCGTGCTCAACGGCACCATGCCGCCATCATTGTTGCGCACGAAGAACCTGCCAATGTCGTCCGGACTGCTGGTGTATTGCGGCTCCGCCTGCAGGAACACCTTGTAAACGCGGCCGAACTTCACGAAGTCGTTCACATAAAGACCGCTCAGGTAGGCCTGCAGCGTCTGGAACACACTGTCCACCGGCACTCCGAGGGTCCGGGCCTTCTCGCGGTCCAGCTCCACCTTCACCTGCGGTGTGGCGGGCTGGAACGTGCTGCTCAAACGGCCGATCTCCGGGCGCTTGGCGGCCGCCGCCATGACCCGCTGCACATGCCCTGCCAGGTCGTCCACAGTCCCGCCCGCCCGGTCCTGCAACTGCATCGTGAATCCGGAGACATTGCCGTAACCCGGCAACGGCGGCGGGCCGAAGGCGAACACACGGGCCCCGGGTATGGCGTGGAACTTCCGGTTCCACTCCGCGGCGATCTCGCGGGCGTGCAACCCCGGAGACTCGCGCTCCTTCCAGTCATCCAGCCCTACGAACATCAACGCGGAATTCGGAACATTGAGCGAGTTGAGAATGCTGCTGCCGGAGATCGCCAGCCCGGCATTCACACCCTTGGTCTGGTTGACGATCCGCTCGACCTGCCGCAACACCTCGTCGGACCGCTGCAGGGAGGCGCCTTCCGGCAGCTCGACCGCGACGAACAGATACCCCTTGTCCTCGTCGGGTATGAATCCGCCGGGAACCACCTTGCCCAGCAGCGCGATGCCGCCGCACACCAGCACCAGAATCATCATCGAGCGCGCCGCCTTGCGCGTCAGACCACCCACGATCGATCCGTAACCGGCGGTGATCCGGTCGAAAAACGCGTTGAACCTGCGGAAAAACCATGCCATCGGCCCGCGGCCCGGGGACGGCTTGCGCAACAACATCGCCGAGAGCGCCGGACTGAGCGTGAGCGCGTTGATCGCGGAAAACACCACGGACACCGCAATGGTGATGGCGAACTGCTGGTAAAGCGCGCCGGTCACTCCGCCCATGAAGGCGACAGGCACGAAAACGGCACACAACACCAGGGCGATGGCCACCACTGGCCCGGAAACCTCCTTCATCGCCTGCCGCGTGGCATCCACCGGGGATTTGCCGTGCTCGATGTGGTGCTGCACTGCCTCCACCACGACAATCGCGTCATCCACCACAATGCCGATCGCCAACACCAGGCCGAACATCGTCAGCGTGTTCACACTGAAGCCAAGCAGCGGGAAAACAATGAACACACCCAACAGCGAGACAGGCACCGTGAGCATCGGAATGACCGTCGCCCGGAAACTCTGGAGGAATACGAAAACCACCACCAGAACCAGGACCACCGCCTCGAAAAGCGTGTGGACGATCGCCTCCATCGAGGCCTTGATCGGCAGCGTGGAGTCCAGCGCGATCTGATATCTCATGTCCGCCGGAAACCGCGCCGCGGCCTCATCCAGGATTTTCTTCACGTTCTCCGCGGTTTGGATCGCGTTGGCGCCGGGCGCGAGATACACGCCCAGCGCACCGGCGGGCGCGCCTCCCATGCGTGCCCGCAGCGCGTATGTCTGCGCGCCCAGTTCCACCCGGCCCACGTCCTTCACCTTGACCTGCGAGCCGTCGGATGCGGCACGCACGATGATCTCCGCGAACTCCCCGGGATCGCGCAACAACCCCTGCGCGCGGATGTTGAACTGGCTTTCCTGGCCGGGCGGCGCGGGCTCCGCCCCAATCGTCCCGGCGGGCGCCTGCGCGTTCTGCTCCTTGATGGCGGATGCCACGTCCTGCGGTGTCACACCCAGCATCGCCAGCTTGCCGGGATCCAGCCACACCCGCATCGAGTAGTCCTGCGCCGTGAAGTTCTTCACGTCACCCACACCCGCAACCCGCTTGATCTGGTCCACCAGGTTGATGTCGGCATAGTTGCCGAGAAAAACACCGTCATACGTGCCATTGGGCGAATACAGGCCGATCGCGAGCAGGATGTCCGGCGACGAGCGGTTGACGACGATGCCCTCTCGCTTCACCGCGTCCGGCAGCTGCGCCTCGGCCTGGCTCACGCGGTTCTGCGTGTTCACCTGCATGATGTCCACATCCGTGCCGACATCAAAGGTGACGTTGAGCGTCATCTTGCCGTCGTTGGAATTGACGGACTGCAGATAAAGCAGCTTGTCCACGCCATTGACCTTGGACTCGATCGGCGTGGCGACGGATTCCATGACCGCCTCCGCGGCCGCTCCGCGGTAAGTGGTGGTGGCCTGGATCAGGGTGGGGCTGACATTCGGATATTCCGAGACCGGCAGCCGCGAGAGCGAGACGAGGCCGACGATCACGGTGACGATGGAAATCACCATCGCCACAATCGGCCGGCGTATGAAAAACTCGGCCATGATCCTGTTATTCGGCGGCGGGATTGCCGTCTGGCGGCCCCTTGGCCGCAGCCACCTTCACCGGCGCCCCCTCGCGCACCTTGTTCACACCCTCCACGATGACGCGCTCGCCGGTTTGCAACCCCTCTAAAATCAGGATGTCCGGGCCAACCTGCTCGCCCGTCACCACCGCGCGCTGGCTTGCGGTTTCATCCGCCCCCACCACCCAGACGAAGGTCTTGCCCTGCAACTGCACCAGCGCGCGCTCCGGCAGCAGGATGCAGTCCTTGCGGGTGCCGATGTCGGCCCGGACCCTCGCGAACATGCCCGGCCGCAGCAGCTTGTCCTTGTTCGGAAACTCGGCCCGGATCCGCAGCGTGCCGGTTTTCACGTCCACCGCGCGGTCGATGAACACGAACTCCCCTCGCCCTTCGTGCTCCCTGCCGTCGGCAAGAATCAACGTCAGCGGCACCGACTCCAGCTCCCTGCCGAGCATGTTGCTGCGCTCCTGCGCCCGGATGTAGTCCACCTCGCTCACGTTGCAGTAAAACCAGATCGGATCGAGCGTGGAAATCACCGCCAGCAGCGTGGGCTCCCCACGGCCCACCAGATCGCCAATCGAGACCTGCTTCGCTCCGATCAACCCGGTGATCGGGGCTTTCACCTCGCAATACCCCAGATCGAGCTTCGCGGAATCCACCCGGGCCGCGGCCGATTGCACGCCGGCCAGGCCGACCTCCACCGAGGCGAGCGCGTTGTCGAGGTCCTGCTTGGGAATGGCTCGCTTGTCATAAAGCGGCGCGAGGCGCGCCACATCCGCCTGGTATTTCCCGAGGGCCGCCTGCGCCTCCGCAAGCGATCCCTCCGCAGCCTTGAGACGCTCGATGAACGGCTTGGGATCGAGCTTGAAGATGATCTGGTCCTTCACAACCTCCGCACCTTCCACAAACGGTGACTCCTCGACAAAGGCCTCCACCCTCGCCCGCACTTCCACATTCTGCGGCGAATCCAACTGGCCGATCAAGGTGGTGCTCAACGGCACGTCGGCAGTCGTGACTTCAATCACTTCGACAACCGCCGGCGGCGGCGCCATGGAGCCGGGTTTTTCACAGGAGACCACGGCCAGAACCGCGAGCGGCATCCCCAAGGAACGAATCACGCCACATACCCTGAAAACCTCGGGAAAAATCGCAAACACGGACTGCTGGCTAGCAACCGCCCGTCCCCGTGTCAATCACCGGATGGATCGCGTCACCCCCCAAGCCGGAACACATGCCCCCACCAACCCCGCAATGGCGCGCCCGGCCCCGGTCCGCCCGCTTCCCGCCATCGGCGCCCACCAACCCCGCCCGCGGTGCCCACCA
>JBIJBN010000074.1:0-7916 GCA_044345175.1 Luteolibacter sp. | reverse complement strand
TCTCGTCCGCCTCGATCGGGATGTCCGCCATCAGATCGGTGTTGCCGCCGGCCCCGATCCACACGTCGTTCTCAAGACGGATGCCAAGGCCCTCCTCGCGAATGTAGATGCCCGGCTCGACAGTCACCACCATGCCCTCCGCAAACGGCTGGTGCGGCGGCGCCACATCGTGCACGTCCAGCCCGAGATGATGCGAGGTGCCGTGCATGAAATACCGCTTCACCAGCGGCTTGTCCGGCCCCTGGGCCCTCGCCTCCTTCGCGGTGATGAGTCCGAGCCCCACCAGCTCCCGCTCCATCATCCTTAAAACCTCTCCCTGGTAATCCATCAGCAGCACCCCCGGCCGCAACAACCGGCACGCGCCGCGCAACACCCGCAGCACGGCATCGTAAACGTCGCGCTGGCGCTTGCTGAAACGGCCACCCACCGGCACGCTGCGCGTGAGATCGGATTTCCATCCGGCGTATTCCGCCGCCACATCCATCAGCAGGATGTCGCCGTCACGGCATGTCTTGTCGTTGCGGATGTAATGCAACACGCACGAATCCGCGCCGGAGGCAATGATCGGCTGATAGGCGAAACCACGCGAACCCAGGCGCACGAACTCGTGCA
The DNA here is from genome assembly GCA_044345175.1 of Luteolibacter sp. GTDB lineage: Bacteria > Verrucomicrobiota > Verrucomicrobiia > Verrucomicrobiales > Akkermansiaceae > Luteolibacter. Next base: position 7,304 of record JBIJBN010000074.1, on the reverse strand, counting down.
GCAGCTCGGCCTCGATCTCCCACTCGCCGACGCCCGGCCTGATGAAACCCAGCACCCGCCTGAACCCCGCCTCACTGATGCCGCAGGCCTTGCGGATGATGCGCAACTCCTCCCCGTCCTTGATCATGCGCAGGCGGTGCATCAGCGGGGCAAGCCGCTCATACCGGTGCAGCGGCCAGCGCGCCTGACACTCCCTGACGAAACGCGCGTTGCCCGTCTCCACCACATTCACCGCGCGGGGATGTTCGTTGCTTGCAAGATAAACATGCTCCGCCTGGGTGATCAGCCGGTGAAGCAGGCCGTCAAACCCGGCGGACCACTCGACACGCTCCACGCCGCTCGCCGCCCGCGCCTCTTCCTTGCTGAGCCTGGCCCCCTCCCACACGGCGGTGTGCACGCTGGTCTCGCACACGAACAGAATCTCCCGCTCCGAGGGGTCCACCGCATCCGGCATCAGGACCAGCGATGTCTCCTCCTGCCACACGCCCGTCAGATGAAACAGGTCGTTGTCCTGCTGGAAGGGCATCGTGCCGTCGGCATTCGTCGGAAAAATGTCGTTGGACCGGACGATGACGATGCTGCCGGGCTTGAGCAGGGCGCGCAGCCGCTCGCGGTTGCGGATGAACAGCCCTTGGGAAATCGGTTCGTGACGCACAACCACACTTCACGGCATCACCCGCCGCCGGGCAATCCGGAATTCACATCCCCACCGGAACGCAAAACACCCGGACCATCCGGCCCGGGCGCTTTGGAAAAAAAATGAAACCGGAAATCCGTCAGCGGGAGTAAAGCTCGACAATCAACTGCTCGTTGACGAGCGGATCAATGTCCGAACGCTCCGGCAGTCGGCTCACCGTGGCCTCCAGCTTGTCCTTGTCCACATTCAGCCAGTCCACGGAGGGCATCGACTGGGTCAGGTCGGTCATGCGCACCACCAATTGCCGCGACGAGGGCTTCTCGCCGGTCTTGATGACATCACCCGGCCTGACCTGATAACTCGGAATGTCCACACACCGGCCGTTCACCAGGATGTGGCCGTGGTTGACAAGCTGGCGGGCGGCCTGGCGCGTGTTGGCGAATCCGGCGCGGTAGCAGACGTTGTCCAGCCGGGTTTCCAACAACTGCAGCAAAATCTCGCCGGTGACGCCGCGGCGGCGGGCGGCTTCCTCGTAATAACCGCGGAACTGCCGCTCGAGAATGCCGTATTGGAAACGCAGCTTCTGCTTCTCACCGAGCGCGACGGAATATTCGCTCTTCTTCTTGCGGCCGGCACGCACACCGTGCTGGCCGGGCGGGAAATTGCGGCGCTCAAGCGCTTTGGACGGACCGAAGAGGGACACACCGAATCGGCGGCTGATCTTCGCGCGGGGACCTGTGTAACGTGCCATGATGGAAAAAATGATGGGGATTGGGGCTTACACGCGGCGGGCCTTCTTGGGCCGGCAGCCGTTGTGAGGGATGGGTGTCACGTCGCGGATCGAGAGGATTTCCAAACCCAGGCCCTGCACCGCACGCACCGCGGATTCACGGCCCGATCCCGGACCCTTGACCCGCACGTCCACTTCCTTGAGCCCGTGACCCATGGCTTGCCGGCAGGCATCCTGCGACACCACCTGCGCGGCATAGGCGGTGCTCTTGCGGGATCCCTTGAATCCCATCTTGCCCGCACTCGACCATCCGATCGAGTTGCCGTTCACATCGGTCACACTCACCAGCGTGTTGTTGAAGGTCGCGGTCACATGGACAATGCCACGGTGCACGTTCTTCGCGCCCTTCGCCTTGTGGATCTTGACTTCCTCATCTCCGCCAAGACCGATCTCGGCGAAAATGTCGCGCCTGGCTTCCTTTTTCGGAGCTGCAGGCGCGCCCGCCTCGGCAGCGGTCGGGGTTGCGGGTGCTGGAGCCTCCGTGGGCTCAACCGCCTTGGTATCGGCGGAATTTTCAGTGGATTCCTGGGACATGGGTATTACGGGAAATTATTTCTTCACACCCACCGTCTTCTTCTTGCCCTTGCGGGTGCGGGCGTTGGTGCGGGTGCGCTGCCCGCGGACAGGCAACCCGCGCTTGTGGCGGATCCCGCGGTAGCAGTTGATCGAGGTGAGCCGCTTGAGCTGGGCCTGGCGCTCGCGGCGCAGGTCGCCCTCGACCAGGATGCCCTCGGTCTGGATCACCTGCGCAATGCGCACCAGCTGGTCTTCCGTGAGCTGGCCGGTGCGGATGTTCGGATCAATGCCGGCGTGCTCGAGGATTTGCGACGCCCGGGGACGGCCGATGCCGAACATGTAGGGCAGGGAAGCCTCGATGCGCTTCTCATTGGGGATTTCAATGCCTAGAATGCGTGCCATGATGTGCGTGTGTTCGCGTGACCGCAGGGGGTGGCCGGAAGCCTCCGGCGCGCCCGCGGGGCGGGTGGTTTACCAGACGCCGGCGCACTGGCAAGCCGGAAATGGAAAATTTCTGCGTCCGGGGCGGCATCCCCCTCACGCCCGCCCGCCCGCCAAGCGCCAAGATCCCTTCTGGACAAAACACCCGCCGCTCCTAGCTTCGTTTTCAAACGCAAATCATGGATTCCATACCTGCCTCCTCCCGCCAACTCCCGCCTGATGATGTGGCTGCCATCGACGAACTCGGCAAAACCTACCAGTCATTCCGGGAGGAAATTGCCAAGGTGATCATCGGCCAGGACCGGGTGGTCGAGCAACTCGCCATCTGCCTCTTCGCACGCGGCCATGCCCTGCTCATGGGCGTCCCCGGCCTCGCCAAAACCCTGCTGGTCTCGTCAGTCGCAAAAACTTTCGACCTCGCCTTCAGCCGCATCCAGTTCACTCCGGACCTGATGCCGGCCGACATCACAGGAACCGATATCATCCAGGAATCCGGCGCCGGCGGCCGCCGCGAGTTCGAATTCGTGCGCGGACCGGTCTTCGCCAACATCGTGCTGGCCGATGAAATCAACCGCGCCCCAGCCAAAACGCAGTCCGCCATGCTCGAGGCCATGCAGGAACACATGGTCACCGTGCTCGGCCGGACTTACCCGCTCCAGCCGCCGTTCTTCGTGCTCGCCACCCAGAACCCGATCGAACAAGAGGGAACCTACCCGCTGCCCGAGGCCCAGCTCGACCGCTTCATGTTCCTCATCGAGGTGGACTACCCGACCGCCGAGGAGGAAATGCGCATCGCCCGCGAAACCACCGGCGGCCCGCGCCCGCAACCCAACCCGCTGCTCGACGGCCAGAAGGTGCTCGCATGCCAGCAGCTCATCCGCCGCATGCCGGTGCCGGACCACCTCTACCAATACGCCGTCGACATGGTCCGCAAAACCCGGCCGCACGAGCCGGAGTCGCCACAGTGGATCAAGGACAGCGTCGGCTGGGGCGCCGGCCCGCGCGCCGTCCAATACCTCGTCCTCGGCGCCAAATCCCGCGCCGCCCTGCGCGGATCCTACATGGCATCACTCGAAGACCTCGAGGCCATCGCACCATCCGTGCTGACCCACCGCGTCATCACCAACTTCACGGCGGAATCCCAAGGCATGACGTCCGGAAAAATCGTCAGACGGCTCGTCCAGGAAATGAGGGACTCATGACCAACCGCCATCCGCAACCCGCGGATCACGCGCCAACGGGCCGATCCACCATGGCACACGGCCCCCGCCGCAGGGCACCGGCTCCCAACCGCCCCTGATCCGCGCCCCACCACGGGCAAGCCCTCCCACCCGCCTCCACATGCACGATTTCATCGACAACAACCTGCTCTCACGCCTCGGCGCGCTGCCGGTCGAGTCGCGCATGCCCATGGCCGGCAATGTCGCAGGCAGGCACCGCTCGCCGCACCGCGGATCCTCCGTCGAGTTCGCCGAATACCGGAAATATGTCGCAGGCGACGACACCCGCCGGCTCGATTGGAAGGCGTTCGCGCGCTCGGACCGGTTTTACATCAAGGAGTTCGAAGCGGATACCAACCTCCGCGCCTGCTTCGTGATCGATGCCTCGGGCTCCATGAATTTCTCCGGCGGCGGCGAACCGAAAATCCAATACGCCCGCCGCATCGCCGCATCACTCGCCTACCTGCTCGTCAATCAGGGCGATGCCGCCGGCCTCTCGGTCTGCACGGACAAACTCCACCTCGAAGTCCCACCCAGCCGCCGCGCCGCACACCTCGAACGGTTTTTCTCTACCCTCGCGGATATCAAGCCGGCCGGCGAGACCGGCCTCATCCCCGCCCTGCACGCCATCGCGGAAAAAACCGGCCGCCGCGCGTTTGTCGTCATCCTCTCCGACTTGTTCACCGACCCCGCCGCACTTGGCGACGCGCTCCAGCACCTGCGCCACCAAAAGCACGACATCTCGGTGTTCCATCTCATGGACCCGCTCGAACTCGGCTTCGGGTTCGACCGCCCGCACCGCTTTGTCGATCTCGAGGACGGCACCGCAATCGTGGCCGAGCCCAACCTGATCGCCGCCGAATACAAGGCCGCCCTGCGCGAGTTCCTCACCAAGGTCCGCGCCAAATGCCACGACGCGGCGGCGGACTACCAACTCGTCACCACCGGCACCCCGCTCGAACCCCTGCTGCGCGAGTTCCTCACCGCCAGAATGCCCAAGTCGAAACACTGATGTTTTTCCTCTCTCCAGCATTGCTGTGGTTCGCGGCAGCGGCCGCCGTGCCGGTGCTGATCCATCTCATCAACCGCCGCCGCCACCGCACCATCCAGTGGGCCGCCATGCAGTTCCTCCTCAAGGCGTCCCGCCAGTCACGCGGAAAACGCAAGCTGCGCCACATCCTCATCCTCACCTGCCGCGCCCTCGCCATCGCCGCACTTGCCACCGCCGCCGCCCGGCCGGTGGTCTCCGGCCTCGCGGGCTGGGGCGGCGGCCCGGTGGATACCGTGGTGCTCCTGTTAGACCGCTCGGCCTCGATGGAGATCAAACCCGGCGATGGTCTCGATTCGCGGCGGCTCACCGCCCTCCGCATGGTCCGCGATGCCATCGCGGATCTCGGCGCGGCGCGGCTCGTGCTGCTGGACAGCGCCACTGCGGAAGCGCGCGAAGTCCCATCGCCGGAGGTGCTGGACACGCTCTCGCAAGCCGCTGCCAGCGACACCGCGGCGGACTTTCCCGCCCTGCTCGGGCGCGCCGCGGAGTTCCTGGCGGACCGCCCCGGGCGCTCGGAAATCTGGCTGGCATCCGACATGCAGGAATCCAACTGGCATCCCGATGACGAACGCTGGGCCCGGGCCCGCGCCAGCCTCGCCGCACTGCCACAGAAACCCGCCCTGCGCGTGATCCCGGTCACCGGCCCCACCGCCGCCAATTTCGCAGTCCGCATCCATGCCGCGCGCCGCACCGGAAACGATCTGCTCCTCGATGTGGAGATCCTGCGCTCCGGCGAGGCGCGCGGCAACTCAAGCATCCCTCTTGCCACACGCCTCAACGCCACCACCACCACCGACAACCTCACTCTCTCAGGCCAGTCGCTGCGTTTCCAAAAACGCCTCGGCCTGCCACCAGGCAGCGAAAACGGCCATGGCTGGCTGTCCATCCCCGCCGATGGCAATCCACGCGACAACGCGGCGTTTTTCGCCTACGGACCGGCGCGCCCCGGCAAGTCGCTGGTAGTCGCCCCGGCAGGTGAAAGCGCGGACTACCTCACCCTTGCGGCAGCACCACCCGGTCTGGAAAATCTCGAGTCACGCCGCGTCGACGCGGCAGAAGCGATTGCCGCCATCACCCCGGACTTCGCCGCCATCCTGTGGGCCGTGCCCCTGCCCGATGGCCCGCCCGCGCAAACCCTCGTGAATTTCCTGAAATCCGGCGGCCACGTGCTGTTCCTGCCACCCGGCACCGCCTCCATCACATCGTTTGATGAAATGAACTGGGCCGCTCCAGAGGAGGCGCCCTCCGGCAGTTTTTTCATCCTCGGGGACTGGAACCGGACCGACGGACCTTTGCGTGACGGAATCGACGGCACCGCCATCGCCGGGCAAGGCCTCAAGGCCATCCGCCGCCAGCTCCCAACCGGCCAGGCCACCCCGCTCGCACGCTGGGAGGACGGACAACCCGCGCTGACAAGACGCATCGTCGATCGCGGCACCGCATGGTTCCTCGGCACCACACCCGATTACACATGGTCGAACCTCGGCGATGCCGACGTGCTGCTTCCCGCCATCCAACGCATCATCACCGAGGGCAACTCGCGGTTCGATGCCTCATACCTCGCCACCGTCGGCTCTTCCGAGGCCCGCGCTCCCGCAGGTGAGACACGCAGCCGCATCGACGATTACGGCAACCGGGATCCCGCCAACACCATGTTCGAGGCCGGCATCCACCGCGTCGGCGAGCGCCTCCTCGCACTCAACCGCCCGGAAAGCGAAGACACCCCGGAAATCCTCACCCGCGGGACGATCGACGCACTGCTCCACGGCACCGGCCACACCTTGCTCGACCCACAGGGCAGCACCACCGGCCCCGACCTCTCGCGCGACGTCTGGCGCGCCTTCCTCGTCGCGATGCTCCTGCTCCTGCTGTCCGAGGCCATCCTCTGCCTGCCGAAAAAAACGGATGCTGCTGCGCCCGCCGGAACCCCCGCATCGCAAACCGCGTTTCCCAACATCCGTTAGAAACCCGCAGGCCAACGCCCTCCGCGCCATTGCTCCACCTCTCACCCACTCCCGCCACCCTCTGGACCGGCATCACCGCCGTGGTCCTCGCCGGCACCTTGTCGTTTCTCATCTGGAAACGCTCTCCCCACCGCGCGCGAACCGCCGCTCTCGAGGCCATCCGCATGCTCGCAGTCCTCACCGTGGTCATCCTGCTCTGGCAACCTGAATGGCGCACCATCATCCGCCCGGACACCAAACCCAAAATCACCATCCTCTGGGACGATTCAAAATCGATGGAAACCATCGACGCCACACTGCCACCAGACATCTCCGGAACCACCGGCGCCGTCTCGCGCGCCGCATGGACACGCAAAACCCTCGCCTCGGAAGTCTGGAAACCACTCGCGGCGGACGGCGCGAACGTGGTGGAAACCATCCCTTTCGCCACTCCGGATCCCGACCATCCCGCACGCTCCGGATCAGACCTCGATCAACCACTCACCGACCTGTTGGAAAACGAAACCAACCTCAGGGCTGTGGTCATGATCAGCGACGGTGATGCAAACCTCGGCCAACCGCCGGTCGTCGCCGCCCAGAAAATGCGCCTGCGCGGCATACCGGTCTTCACCGTGCCCGTCGGCAGCCCCTCACGCCTGCCAGACCTCGACCTGCTCACCGTCGCCGCCCCCACCTACGGCATCGT
>JBIJBN010000073.1:0-7994 GCA_044345175.1 Luteolibacter sp. | reverse complement strand
TGCTGCACAAGTTTTTTGCAAGCGCGCGGCTGGATCTCGAATTGAAAGATCGGTTCGGTTTCGACGTGACCCCGCGTGAGTGGTTTATGGTGCCCATTTCCGCCATTAACGATTCGGTTCAGCGCCTCATGGATGGCACGCTTGCCGATTATTGCTACGAATCCAGATCCGCCCGGCTTGTTAAAACGAGCTGATCCGCATCCTCTCCAACGCCGCGGCCACACTGGCCCTGCATACCACGATTCACGAGTGCCGTCACTCCTCCGGCGGCAGTGTGTCATAAGGCATCCGAAATGGCATTGATCCGCCTCACCGATCTGGCAGACGTGTGACGGATGGACGGATTTTCGACAGCCACCGCAATCAGCCCGAAGGCGCGGGGACGCCGATGCGCGGCGGGGTGGGTGGCATTCTGTCGGTGTTCAAATCCGTTTGCCATCCGCGACAGAAAGCCGGTCGGATTTCTGTCGGATTCCTGACAACCGGCCGTCAAGCAGCCCCAACCATTCAAAGCCAACCGAATCCCGAATCGCACCAATGCCCGCCAATTCAGGGAAAAGGGCACCAGCAACCATCTGAACACCAGATGGCGGATAGTGAGGGATTGCCTGCGCTCCGCTCCGGCCAAGCGGGGTGCGGCCTCCTCCTCCGTAGGCCGGGGGAAATGATTTTGTCGCTATGAGCGACATGGGCGTTCAAACCCGCCTCGCGGTGCTCGGGTCGTGGCGGACAGGGAGGGATTCGAACCCTCGGTGACGTTGCCGCCACACACGCTTTCCAAGCGTGCTCATTCGACCACTCTGACACCTGTCCCGTGGGAGGAGCGGCAAGCTAGGGGGCGCGGACAGGCTTGGCAATCCCTTTTTGACCGCGGCAGCATGCGCCAAGGAGCCGTGATTTCAGGCATTGCGGACCTTGGTGGCGTGCTGCATGGTCATGCGCAGGCGGTCATGAAAACGTCCGCGTGTTTTCTTCATGTTCGATATCGAAGCATTGCAGGCCGATTTTCCGATTCTCGACCACAAGGTGAATGGTCGCAGGCTTGTCTATCTGGACAATGCGGCCACCACCCAGAAGCCGCTGCCGGTCCTGCTGGCGTCGCGGCATTATTACGAGGCCGTCAATGCGAACATCCACCGCGGCACGCACCAGCTGGCACGCACTGCCACCGAGGCCTTTGAAAAAGCCCGCGACACGGTGGCGGCGCATTTGAATGCGGAATCCTCCGACGAGGTGGTCTTCACGCCCGGCACGACCGCGGGGATCAACCTGGTCTCGGGAATCCTCTCCGCATCCGGCCGCATTGGCGCCGGGGACACGGTGCTCATCTCCACGCTCGAACACCACTCCAACATCGTCCCTTGGCAGATGCTCTGTCAGCGCACCGGCGCCGCGCTCAAGGTGATTCCCTGTGACGACAGCGGCACGCTCGACATGCAGGCATTCCACAAGCTGCTGGCCGCGGGCACCGTGAAAATCCTGGCGCTGACGTGGATTTCCAATGCGTTCGGCACGGTGGTCCCGGTGGTCGAAATGACCCGCGCGGCGAGGCAGGCGGGCGCACTGGTGTTGATCGACGCAGCGCAGGCGGTCGCCCACCAACCGGTGGACGTGCGCGCGCTGGGCGCGGATTTCCTCGTGTTTTCCGGCCACAAGATCTACGCGCCCACCGGCATCGGCGTGCTGTGGGCGCGCCTCGCACTGCTGCGCGAACTGCCGCCATGGCAGGGCGGGGGGGAGATGATCAAGGAGGTGACCTTCGAGCACACCACCTACAATGATCCCCCGTTCAAATACGAGGCGGGCACGCCGAACATCGAGGGCGGCATCGCCCTGGCCGCGGCGATCGATTATGTGAACGAGATCGGCATGGAGAAAATCCACGCCCATGAATCCGGATTGATCCACGCCGCGGCGGAGGCGCTCGCCACCATTCCCGGCATCCGGATCTACGGACCGCCCGGCCGCTCGGGCTCGTTGTCCTTCAACATCGAGGGACTGCACCATTACGACATCGGTTCGCTGCTTGACCAGATGGGCGTCGCGGTGCGCACCGGGCACCATTGCTGCCAGCCGCTCATGGCGCGCTTCGGCATCACCGGCACCGTCCGCGCCTCGTTCGCGCTCTACAACATCATGGAGGATGTGGAGGCGCTGGCCGGCGCGGTTTCCAAGGCATCGTCGATGCTGCGCTGATCCGGCCCGCGGAGTCAGGCGCCCGGCTGTTTTTCACCGTCATCGCCGCCCGCAAGAAGGTGCTCGGTGAAATCACGGATCTGGGATTGCGTTCCCAACAACAACAACTCGTCACCCTCCTCGAAGCGGTCCGATCCAGAAGGGGTGAAACGCCGCTTGCGGCAGTGCCGGATGCCTCCGATCTGGATGCCGAAACGGCGGATGAGGTCCAGCTCGATGAGGGTTCTGCCCGCAAGCGGACAACCTGCCGGCACCCTCACGGTGTCGAGGATGAGTTCGTCGAAATCACCCGCCGCCTCCGGTGATTCACCGGTGATTCCAAGCTCGCGCGCGGCCTCGTCGAGTTGTGCCGGCTTGCCGAAGAGCAGCAGCTTGTCCTCCGGATAGATCACCGAATCCGCCCGCGGGTTGATGATCCCGAAGCCATGTCGGTCGATGCCCACCACCGAGCAGCCGAAGCGGTTGCGCAAATCCAGCCCGGACAGCGTTTTGCCCGCGTGCGCCGAGCCGGGCGGTATGTCGATCTCCTCGATGTCGAGCCGCCAGTCGGCCGACCTCCGGGGCAGCACGGACGACCATGAGGAAGTGGCCGTCTTGTGGATCGCCTCATGGAACTGGGACGCCAGCTCGATCTCGATACGGCTCTGGATGCGGACGAACCGGCGCCAGAAAACCACGCCCACCATGACCAGCAGCAGGCACATCATGACCACCAGCCCGCGCGGGTAATCCGCCGGCAGCAGCGCCGCCAGCCAGACGGCCACCACGGCCATCGCGAACCCTTGTATCAGGATCTCAAACAGCCCCCGCATCCGCGCCTGCGCGGTGCCGCTGCCCGCCGCCGCCTCGGCGAAGATCATCGCCAGTGCCGAGATGTTGCGCCAGATGGCGATCAGCGGACCTAACAGCAGCAGGCCGAAGCCCGCCCACAACACTGCCGGCATCACGGACTTCAGGCCGGCGCCCGGTGCGATGGTCCCGGAAACAGTGCTGATCAGCGGGTGGGCGAACAGCAGCATGCCGGAGACAATCAAGAGCAGCAGGCCCACCTGCACGATGCGCCGTGATGTCATTTTCCACAACAAGCCGCTGCGCCCGTTGTCATCGAAGCGCGCGCCAAGATTTCCGAGAAAATCCGTCCACCGCACCAGAAACGCCGGCTCCCACAGAGCCGCGCGGCGGCCCAAGCCCTCCGCCCGCCGGGTGATCCATGGCGCGGCCAGCGTGGTCAGCAGCGAGGCCCCCACCGCCGCGGGATATGCTGCCGCCGGCAACACGCCGCCGGCCACTCCAAGTTGCGCGATGATGAAACTGAACTCCCCCAGCGGAGCGAGCGCCAGTCCGGCCTGCACCGAGTTGCGTGCCGAATTCCCCACCGCCAGCAGACCGGCCGCGCATGCCAGCGGACGCAACACCACGGCCATCGCGGTGAGACCCAGCATCAACGGCCAGGCATCCGCCATCAGGCTGAAGTCCACCATCATGCCCACCGCCACGAAAAACACCGCACCGAACACCTGGTCCATCCCCTCGAACGAGCGCTCGATGTCGGCCTTGTAGCGGGTGCTGCCGATGATCGCGCCGAATACAAACGCGCCGAGCGCGAGGGAATAACCGGCCTGCGCCGCCAACCATGCGAGCAACAACAGCAGTCCCGCAACCAGCAGCGTGCGGATCTCCAGCGATGCGCCCCGGGTCACGCGCGACAGCAGCTTGGGCATGACCAGCAGCGACATCACCGCCACCAGCATCACGAACGCGGCCAACCCGCCGAGCACCGCCGCCAGCGGCGGGGATTCCGTGCCGCCGAGCGTCGCCAGCGAGGTGAGCAGCGTGAGCATGATCACCGCCACCACGTCCTCCAGCACCGTGATTCCGAGCGCCAGCTGGCCCGAGCGCTCGTGAGTGAGTTTCAATTCCCCAAGCACCTTGCTGATGATGGCCGAGCTGGAAACCATCAACATGCCGGCAAGGAACAATCCCGCCTGCGCCTGCCAGCCAAGCGCCAGTCCGAACAAGCGACCGCCGTTGAGAACGATCAACGCGCCAATCAAGGTGGCGAGGATCACCGGCAGCCCGAGGCGTTTCAACCGGCTCAGGCTGAGGTTCAGGCCGATCGAGAAAATCAGGAACACCAGTCCCAGCTGGGCGAGCATCTGGACGCGGGCCTGGTCCGACACCAGCGCGAACGGCGGTGTGTGCGGGCCGATGATCACGCCGGCCAGCAGGTAGCCGACCACCGCGGACATGCCGCACCTGCGGCACACCCAAGCCGCGGCCCCGGCAAACACCAGCACCACCGCCAAATCCTGGATCAGCAACAGGCTTTCCACACTGCCAGTGAACATTTCAAATCGCATCCCGCAATCAAATGCGCCCTGACATGTGCGATTTCCTGCCGCGGATTTCCCGCGCCACGCATTGCACGCGCCGCGGAAACCTGCCACATTGCCCCTGTCATGAAAATCGTCCTCGGCATTTCCGGCTCCATCGCGGCCTGCAAGGCGGCGGATCTCGCCTCACAGCTCACCAAGCTGGGCCATGAAGTGCGCGTGGCGATGACCCGCACTGCGGCCGAGTTTGTCACACCGCTCACCTTGCAGACGCTCACCCGCCATCCGGTGATCACCTGCCTCGAGGACGAGAAACAATCATGGAAACCCGGACACATCGAACTCGCGGATGCGGCCGACCTGTTGCTGATCGCCCCGGCCACGGCGAATCTGCTGGGCCTCATGGCCAATGGCCTTGCGCCCGACCCGCTCACATCGGTCTATCTGGCACTGCCGCGCACCACCCGGGTGCTCATCGCCCCGGCGATGAACGGCAAGATGTGGCTGCATCCCGCCACCCAGCGCAATGTGGAGCGACTCAAACAGGACGGCTGCCGGTTCATCGGTCCGGCGGAGGGCGGCCTGGCCTGCGGCTACGAGGGCATCGGCCGGATGGCGGAGGTTCCGGAGATCCTGGCCGCCGTCGCAAGCTGACCCGCGCCGCCCGCATCCCGCAATCCCGCGCTTGAGACTTGGCAATCCCGCGCCATGGTTCACAAAGAAGTCATGTTCAGCGCCAGCAAGCTCACTCCGGAACAGGTTTCATCCCTCAAACAACGCGCCGCGGAAGGTGCGACGATGCCGGACCTCCAGCGCCACATCAAGGATGAGTTCGGCCATTCGCTCACCTACATGGACACACGTTTCCTGATCCTCGATCTCGGCATCGAATTGTTGGAGGAACCCAAGGCGGAGGAAAAGAAACCCGAGGAGAAACCCGCGCCCGTGCCGACCGGCAAGGTCACCGTCACCCTCGACACCCTCACGCTGCCGGGAGCACTCGTCAGCGGCAAGGTCACCTTCAGCGACGGCGAGACAGCCATCTGGATGCTCGACCAGTCCGGCAGGCCGGGACTCGACCCGGACACCCCCGGCTACCGCCCAGGCCAGGAGGATGTCATGGAGTTCCAAGTCCAGCTTCGCACATTGCTCCAGAAAACAGGCTTCTGAACAACCGTGCGCCGCCATGCAGGATCCCCGGCAGCCAGACCCGATCTCACCGGCGGCCGGCGCCGCGCGCCCCGCGCGCCCGCGGATCATGGCACGGACCGCGCTTCTAACAGGAGCCGCCGCCGCACTGCTTTGGATCCTTGCCGGCCGACCCGCCATGCCGGATCGCACTTCGCGGCCGCAACCCGCGGCCATCCCGCTCTTGTCCACAACCCGCGCCGAACTCGCCGCCGCGGAACTCGCCAGGGAACGCCCGCACCATGCGCTGGCCGTGCTGGCAGAAACCCTGCGCGCGGATCCGGAATGCAGCGAAGCCCTCGATCTAACAGAAAAAATCCTGCGTGAGACCGGTTGGCATCTGCCGGTCTTTTTGTTGGATCACCCGCTGGCGCTGGAACGCATCGAGCCCGCCGGTCCGGGCGCGCTGATGGTGGCGTTGGCGGGCGAGTGGAACACCACCGTGCGCTGGAACCTCGAAAGCATGCGCATCGAGCACGTTCTTTTCCCGCTCCCATCGGCAAGCACGCGGGCCATCGTCGCGGATCCGACACAGCGCCGCGTGGTGATCGAGCGCGCGGGAATCGTGCTGCTCTGCGATGCCGTGACGCTCAAGCCGGTCGCGGAACTCGGCCCCCTGCCGGATGACACGCCAGTGCCGGCGGTGGTGGTTTTTTCGCCCGATGGCCTGCTGCTGGCGCACCCGCTTTGCAAAACCGGAGATGGCAACGGTCATCTCTGGCAGATTCGCGACGCCGCATCGGGCGGCGTCCTGCGCACCTCGGATCCGGTCGCGCCGGATGCCGCGCGCCCGCTGGCGGCCGCGCTGGACCGCCGGATGCTGCGTGTGCTGCACACCGACGCCCGCATTTTGGAAATTCCCGTCTCGCCGGTGCGGCCGGAGCAGGATGTGCCCGCCGCCACGCCGCTGCGCCTGCTGCACGCGCAGTTCCAATCCGACGGATCCTCGGCATGGGTGCTGGTGGACCAGGGGCCCCACCGGATTCCGGAACTCCGCATCCTGCCGCCCGATGCCCGCCGCGAACCTCCCGGATCGATGCTCAGGCGCTTTTCATGGAACCACCACCCGGGCGTCTGGTCCGGATTGCTCAGGGATGACCCCCAGCGGCCACTCACTGTGGACGGCGATGTGGTCCGGATCCGCGCCGACGGCCTGGCGCCGATCCATGCGGACTCCGCCGTGACCGCCGTGGCCTTCGCGGGGGACTTGTGTTTCGTCGGTTCGGAAAATGGCCGCCTCACGGCATACCAGCTCCTGCCGCGGCCGCGCGATGTCATGGCAGGCGATGCGCCGCGCGCCGCGCCTTCGGCGCATGACATCATGACATTGACCTGTCTAACAGAAATGCTCGCCGGACTGCGCCGCGGGCGTGACGGATGGGAATCCATCGATCCTTCAAGCCGTCTCGCGCTGCTGGAGAAGTGCGATGCCGCCGCGCTGGCACGCTTGTTTCCACGGCTGGATTTCACCCCTGTCATCGATGCGCTCCGCGCGGTGTCCCTCCGCACGCCCGCTCCGGATGCCACACAGGTCCTGACCGCAAGACTGGCGCGCGCGCGGCCCGGTGCGCAGGTTGACGGGTCATCACCGGCGGCCCGGCTCGCCGCCGCGCTCGAGTCCGCGGATCCGCAGCGCATCCGTGATTGCCTCGCGGAATCCCCCGGCATGCCGCCGTTGCTGCGCCACCTGGCGCTTTGCCGGATCGCATGGATCGAGGACCGCAAGGGCGACGCGCTCTCGGCATGGACCGGGGATTTGCCCACGATCAGCGAGGCGCGCATCCGCGGGGATTGGGATGGCTGGGAACAGGTGGATTTCTCCCTCGCCATGGAGAAACTCCGCTTCGCCAAGGCACAGGAAATCCATGCCATCAGCTTGCCGGAGCACGCCGGCCCGGAACAACGGCAGGCGCTCGTCGGGCGGCTGATGGATGCGGAGACACTGCGAGTGGTGGGAGCTGCACGCCTTTCCGAGGCCTGCCTGGATGCAGCGCGGAAACTGGTCGGCATTCCCGGCGAGGGTCGCGCGGCACTGATGCTGGCACAACGCGCCCGCAACCTCGGCGCAGCCGCGGAACCATGCCTGCGCGCCGAGGCGCTCGCGCTCGCCAGCATGGCCAAACATCCGGAGGCGCGCGACCGCTGGGTGCTCCTGCTCACCGAGCATCCGCCTGAGACACACCAGCCCGCGGATTACGCGGAGGCCGCATACTGCGCCCTCGAAAGCGGAAACCCGGAGCAGGCTATGGAGATCCTCAACACCGGGCTGCACCGCTT
>JBIJBN010000072.1:0-8001 GCA_044345175.1 Luteolibacter sp. | reverse complement strand
GGGATGTTGTCATGGCGTTTTGAGCCGTCCAGTAAACGGAGGAATCCCGCGGGATTTGTCAATTCGGGGAAAATCCCCCGCTAGATCAATCCAGGGGGATGACTTCCACCCTGCCTTTTTCGTTGACGTTGGTGTACTGCCCGCCGGTGCGCCTGGCCATGTCCTTGAGGGCGGCTTTGGAGGATCCGGTCTCCTGACCCTCGCCTTCGACAAGCATCATGGAGATGGTGTTGATGACCACCTTGCCGCGCCGCGCCGTGGCGGAGATTTCCTCGGCAACCTGGTCGGCATTGCCGACGGCGCCATCCGTCATGAAGAAGATGACATCCGGCCTCGGGTCCATTTCGAGCGCGGCCCTGAGCGGATGGATCCATGCCGTTCCGGATACCAGTTGCGTGCCGCGGATTTGTTTCACCGCCTCGCGGATCGTCTCGGTGCTGGCGGTGATCCACGTGGGTTTCATGGTTTTGCCTGCAGGCTTCCAGCCGCCGGCCCTGCCGCGGCCCTTGCCATCACCGCCCTTGATGGCGGCGGTCTGCCACTTGAACTCGCCGGCCGGACCCTTGACGGTGGCCACGGTCTTGTCCCTGTCCATTTTCACCTCTTCCCCGGCGATCCATGCGGGGCCGGCGAAAAAGAGCATCTGGAACTGCACACCCGCACCGATGGCGCGGATGGATTTCTCGAGCTCGTCGCGCATCAACTTGTCGCGCTTGCCGCCTTGAATCCCCATCGAGGCGGAGTAGTCAACCACATAAGCCAGCCTCTTGGCGGAGACCTTCTGGTCGAAGAACGTGACTTCCGCGGCATCCGAGGCGTCCTCCGGCGCGCCCCAACCATCCCCGAAATCATCGCCCGAGCCGAAATCCAGCGCCGGTGTGGAGATGTCCACATCCTCGGTCGGCACCATCGTGGGAGAAACGGTTTGCGCGACGATCACATTCACCCTCGTCGGGGAAGGCGCGGCGGGCTTGGTTTCCTTGGTGATGGTTTTTTTCTGCTGCTCGTTGGTGGGCTCCTCGACCTTGCTTGTCTCGTAAGTGACGATGACCGGAACCTCCTTGGTCATCGGGGCGAGCATGAACAACGAGAAAACCAACAGGATCAGGAAAACCGTCAGCAGGCTGATCACCCAACTGGTCATGACGGAAATCTTGCGCTGGCGGCGGATCAGAGCCTCGGCTTCGGCATTGGTGACGTGAAGGGACATGGATGGGCGGGCGCGCGTGTTTTCTCCGTTTGAGGATAGGCGGCGGACCGCGCTTGGCAAGGTTTCAAAACGCGGGCTCAGCGGCGGTGGGTGGGGCGCAGCGTGGGCCGTGGCATCCTCGCGGCGGGTGCGGGCGCTGGCGCGGAGCCGCCGCTGGCGCGGGAGCCGCCCTTGGTGGCGGTGCCCGGGATCTCACCCACGGCGGGGAGCACGCCCGGGCCGTCCGCGAAGCCGCGGGAATCCGGCGAAACACGGTAGCGGGCGTCCATATCGGCTTGCACGTCATGCAGGCTGCGGTCGTTGTTCACGATCGACGGCTGGATGAAAACCATCAGCTCGGAGCGGTCGTCGGCATCCACGTTGTTGGAGAACAGCCTGCCGAGGTAGGGGATGTCGCCGAGGATCGGAATGCCGCTCTTGGTCTGGTTGTCCTTGGAGACGATCAGGCCGCCGAGCACAATGGTGTTGTTGTTGGGCACGGTGGCGGTGGTGAGGATTTCACGGGTGGTGATGCGTGGGACGCTGAGGTCCCCGCCATTGGTGCCGGCCCCCTCGATGACCTGGGTGCCGCTCTGTTCGTCGTTGAGCAGCGCGATCTGCATGGTGATCTCGTTGTTTGAATTCACCAGCGGGATCACCTCGAGCTTGAGCACGACGTCCTGATATTCGATGCGGGTTCCGGTGCTGTAGCTGCCGCTGGTCGTGCCGCCTTCGGTGGGGATGGCGATGCGTTCGCCGCTGGAGATGACGCCCTTCTGGTTGTTGGAGGTGAAGATGCTCGGGCGCGATAGCACGGTGAAGTCGGTCTTGGACTGCAGGGCCTTCATGAAAACACTCAGGTCCCCGATGGTGCCGTAGGCGCGCAAGCCGCCGGATCCGAGCAGCGATCCGGGATCAAACGAATCATTGCCGTCCTCATTGACCGGAAGGATCGGCAGGATCGGGCCGAAGCCGCCGCCGCCGCGGGCGACCACGTCGCCGCTGCGCACGAGGTAATCGAAGCCCGTTTCCAGGCTGTTGTTGAGCGTGAGCTGGCCGATGACGGTGGAAATCATGACCTGGTCGGGCTTGACATCGATCTGGTCGAGCAGGCGTTCGATGATTTCGAGGGCCGAGGGCGGACCCTGGGCGACAATCGAGTTGGTGATGTTGTCGGCGACCAGCAGGGTTCTGCCGACGAGCACCGATTCGGGGGCGGAGCTCATCGATGGATCGCCAAGCGAGGTGCCGCCGCCCATGCCGCCGGACCGGCCGGATCCGCCGAAGCCCGACGAGCCGCCGGTATCGGTGAGGCCGCTGCTTCCGGTGCCGCTGGATGTCCGGGTGCTGCGGCTGGTGCCGGAGGACGGCTGGCGCGGAGTGCTCTGGGTGTTGCCGCCGCTGGAGCTGCCGGACGCGCCCTCGCCGGTGCCGCTGAAGGCGCGGGTGAGCGCATCCCCCGCGATTGGGAGGAACTCGGACACGGTGAGGAAGCGGAGTTTGCGGCGCAGGAAGGTTTTCTCGCTGCTGGGGATGTCGAACTCACGCACGAGGCCCTCCACGAAGATGAGGTCCACCGGACGGCCCATCGCGAAGATGCGGTTGGTGCGCGGCTCGGGCACGATCTGCACCGGAGTCTCCTCGCCACCACCACCGCCGCCTGCGGCGGCAGGCGTGGCACCCGGTGCCGGAGCGGCCCCTCCGGCGGGGACGGCGGCAGGCGCGTCCGCGCGCTGGACCGCGGCGGTTTTTTCGGCCGACTGCTGGGCGGTGAGCAGCTCGGTGAGCACGGTGGCGATTTCGGTGACATCGGCATACTGCACCTTGATGAACCGCGTGGCCTGGACCGAGCCGGGCTTGTCGATTTCCTGTTTGAGATCGATGAGTTTGCGGATGAGCGAGGTGTTCTCGGTGATGACGACGGCGGATGCGTTGGGCACTGCGGCGATCGATCCGTAGGCGCCGAACTGGCCGATGATCTGGGTGAAGGTGTTCACCGCCTCGGCGGGTTTGATGTAATTGAGTGTCATCACATAAGAGATCACGGCATCGCCCTCGGGCAGTGGGTCGTTTTCATTGTAAACCGCGACGCCGCGTGCGGTCGGGCGGATGCCGCCGGCGGCAAGGGTGAGAATTTCGAGGTTGGCGTCGTGTTCGTCGGGCACGAACACAAAACCCTCGATGGTCGCGGCTTTTCTGAGCAACTCGGCGGCCTGCGGGTGCGTGAGCGGATCCTCCGGGCTGGCATCTTGGACAAATGCGAACTCGGCGGCGGCGGCGGCGGCGGATACGATGACGCGCTTGCCGGTGTATTTGCGGTAAAGTCCAGCAAGGGCGGAGCCACTGAGCTTGGGCTCGATGATGTCCTCGACGATCAGGTCGCCGCCGGGTGGTGCGGCTGCCACGCCGGGCACGGGCTCGGGCTCGGGGAAGCCGGCGGGCGCGGGTGGCTCACCGGGGATTGGCACACCAGGTGGCGCGGCGGGAGGCACTTGGGCGGATGCGG
Source organism: Luteolibacter sp. (assembly GCA_044345175.1). Classification (GTDB taxonomy): domain Bacteria; phylum Verrucomicrobiota; class Verrucomicrobiia; order Verrucomicrobiales; family Akkermansiaceae; genus Luteolibacter. The sequence continues at coordinate 4,306 of JBIJBN010000072.1, read as the reverse complement.
GGAGCCAGCCGAGCAGAAACAGGGCGAGAAGACGATGGCGAAGCATGGACGGTGGGAAGAGGGTTCGGTTGGCTGGTGTGGATTAGCGGCGGCGGTTGGGACGTTGCTGGCTGCGCAGCCCGGGGATGCCCGGCTGGACGGGGATCCCGGGCGGTGCCGGAACGGCCTGCGGATTGACGGGTGGCGGCAGGACCCGTGGCCGGAGCTGGCGGATCGGCTGCTGTGGCGGCTGCTGCACGGCGGGGACTGGTTGTTGCGGTTGGGCGCCGGGCGGTTGTTGCTGCTCGGTGTTGGCGGCCGGCGGCGGTGTGAGTGTCAGCAGCGCTTGATCAAAAGCCACGGTGCCGGTGACGCCGCCTGACGACATGCGCACCACGGTGGCGAGCGGGTCGCCCGTTTTGTGCATGACGGCGAGGATTTCAAATCCGCCGGCGGGTTTGTCGCTGTCGACCACGATGCGGTCCTCGGGGTTTTTCTTGTGGATCAGGGTGACGCGATAGCCGCTGGCGATGGGCGAGACGCCGCACAGGGCGTAGTCCTCAAGCGGGTTCACCTCGGGCCCTTGCTCGGGTGGCGGTGGTTTTGATGTGAAAGGCGAGCTGGTCCAGAGTGTGGTGTATTTCGTGAGCGGTGCCTTGCGCGGCACATCCGCAGCCAGCCAGCCGGCGAGGGCCGGAAGCAGGAGCGCGATGCGGAGTGCGGCGAACATGGGTGCGGGTCTGGCGTAAAATGATGTCGATTGGAATGGCAAATCTCACGAGGGCGGCAATGGCGCGAACCATTGTTCGACGGTGGCGGTGCAATCGATCAAGGCGTCGTTCTGCCCATCGGGCGAGAGCCGGATGAAGGTGGCGGCGCGGAATTCCCCGGGGGTGTTGAGGCGGTCGAACCACCGGTAGAGGGCCTCCTCGCTGCCGGTGAGATTGAGCTGCATCCTGGCGCGGTGATAGTGGCGGCCCTCGGTGGTGTCGCTGGGCAGCGGCTTCTGGGACTTGATGGTCAGGCCGGCGGTCCGGGCCTCGGTTTCACAAAACTGCTGGAGCTTCGTTTGCACGTCCTGATTGGCGGCGGGCTGGGGTTCGTGCGTGGCCAGCCATTCCATCTGGTCGGCCACCTGCTCGCGGCTGGCGCGGTAGATCTCCGCGGTTTCGAGTTTCTGGCGTGCCTGATCGAGCGCGCGCTGCGTCTGGAGGCGTTTGTTTTGATAAAAGCCGAATGCGAGGAAATTCAGCACCAGGAATGCCGCGCTGGCGAAAAAGATCAGGAGTTTTTGCTCGCGTGGCGACATCGGGCGATCGGCGGTGGCGGGTGGGGTTTCTGGGGAAAGAATGCCGTGAGGGTGCTGATTTGTCGGTTCAGGGCTGGGCATCCACGGCCGGAACCTCGGCGCTGAACACGAATTCCCAGCCGCGGGTCGATTGGTTGGGCTCCGGCGTCTGCCACAGGAAGTGGGTCAGGCCGTTGTGTTTGGTGAGATTGAGGCTGAAGCTGTTGACTGCCTGGAGTTGGGGGGCCTCGCCGACGAGTTTGATTTCCGCGGCGCTGATTTCGGCGGTTTTGAGGCGCAGTCCGCTGTTGGGCGGGATGCACGAGGCGACGCGCTGGAGAATGTCCACCGGCGCGTGGGTCAGATCGATGGCATGGGCGAGCTCGTCCCATTTCGCGATGTGCAGGGCGTAAGCCTCGCCCTCGGGAGCCACTTGGGCGGCCCGGGCGGTGAGTTTGCGTGTTTGGGACGAGGTTTGCCACAGGCCGTAGCCCAACCAGCCGAGCAGCCCCAGGTAAATGATGGCGGCGGCGGCGGCGGCGATGGTGATGTTGCGGCGGCGAAGCGCGATCTTGCGGGCGGCGCGGACATCGGCCGGGAGCAGCTTGCTCGGCGGATCCGGCAGGACCGGAGCAGGCCGCGGCGAGACCTCCACGGGCAGCTGGAAAAGCGTCTGGAGTTGTGTCGGGTCGATGTTTCCGGCGGAGCTCCAGACGATCAGGCGCGCGGGCTCGAGATGCAGTCCCTGCATGCCAAGTTGCAGGAGCGCGAGCCGGATTTCGCGGGCCAGCGCGGCATCCGGTTGCGCTGCATCCACCACAGTGGCCTGGCAGTATGCGGGTTTCCCCTGATGGAAGATCGCGAAAACCCAGCGGCCGAATTCCATCCAGACGGCCAGCGCCTCGCCCTGCACCGGCCATGCCCGGGCCGAGATGTCGAAGCCCTGCGGACTGCGGGAAGGCAGCTCGCCCTCTTCCGGAGATCGCAGGAAAACCGACAGCAGCGCGGTGTTTTCCGCCTCGCGGGCAACGACAAACACATCCGACAACTGGCCCGCCATGGGATCGGGGCGCAGACCCAGCCGCTCGGCGTGAAGCAGCGCCAGATCGGGGAACAGTGTGTCGTCATCACTGGTGACGCGCATCGCCACCGCGGTGATGAACTTCACCGGAAACAACATCCGCAAGTCACCGGATGGCAGGGGCCCGAGCTCGCCCGCGCGGGTGCCGCCGGTGGCGCTGAGCAGCGAAAACGCAGCGTCGCCCTGGCGGGTCCAGATTTCCCAACCGGTCTCACCGGGGACGAGGAGCGCTTGTTCGGTGGATTTGCTCACGGGATGATTTCTTCGGTGCGTTCGAGAAGCGCCGGCTTGCCGGTGCGGTTGCGGACGATGAGGGTGATTCTGCGTTTGGCGCCCTGCGCCTGGCCGATGCTCTCGATACGGGTGGTGGTGTCGTTGACGGTGAAACGCCGGGCAAGATCCGGCCGAGCATTGATGTCGATGCGCAAAAGCGCAAGCGCGGCCGCGGCATTTTGAAAGGGCGCGTCGTCCTCGGTGTCACGAATGCCGTCCATGCCGGATACCGCCGCGGGAATCAGTGCGGCCTCCTCCAGCGGACACTCGGCGGCGGCGGCAATCAACTCGGCGGTAGCCTCGTTGAGGTCCAAGGGTCCGCCGCTCCAGACGGTGAACCAGTCGCGCCAGTCCGGACGCAGCGCCTCCACCAGATCCATGCCGCGCACCAGGCGCACTTCATTGATGTCGTAAAACGGACGGTTGAAGGGCTGGTTGATGCGCCCCATTTTCTCATACTCGTCCTTTTCCGCGCCGTTGAGGGCGACGTTGTCATCCGCATCCACCCAGTCCCCCAGCGCGTCCGCCACCTCCTGTGCGGCATCGAGTTCCATCCCCCATTGGGTGAAGATCGAGCGCAACAAGGCCTTGTCGTCCTGGATCAGGATCGCATTGATGTTGAAACGCGCGCCTTCGGAGATGACGCGCGCCTGGAAGCCCTCGCCGGATTCGCCATGGGCCTGGCGCAACATCGGGTCCCAGCGTTTGACCACCGGGTTGGAGGCGATGGCGATGCCCATTTCGGCGATCTGCCGCGCGCGCGAGCCGTGGATTTTCGCGGTGGCGATTTCCATGTCGAAGGAAATCACCCGCAGCGCGCTCATGGTGGCGATGCCGAGGATGGCAACCAGCCAGATCACCGCCAGCAGCGCGGCGCCGCGGCGGTGGGAAACTGGTCTGGAACGGGCAGGGTGCATCCGGTCGGGCGGGTGTGTCAGCGGTCTTGTCCGGTGGGAGGTGTGATGACGGGGGGACTGACGGGAATGTTGATGTCCTGGCCGCCGTCACCCGGGCCCGGCGCGCCGGTTGGCCCGGGACTGCCGCCCTGGCGGAGTTGCCGCATCACAAGCTCGGGGTTCTGCTTGGGCGGCAGCCAGAAGACGCGGCGGATCTCCTCGCCTTTCGCGCCGATGGCCATCACCAGTTCGAGCTGCAACGGCAGACGGCCCTGCACATCCCAGTCATACCGCCATTCCAACGACAAACCGTCGAGCGCGCGCCATTCGAAATACGCCACATCGCTCAACAACACGATTTCGGCAAACGGCTCCGTGTCGGCGGCCGTGCCGCCAAAAGTGGATTCCGAGCCCTCCAGAACCTCGTTTTCATGATATGCCATCACGATGTCGAGGTAGCCGCTCCGGCGTTTCACCGTCGAGAGCCGCACGGCCTTGGCAGTGCGCTCGCCGCCACCCCAGGTGAAGCTGAGCGGCACATTCTGCAAGGTCAGATCCGAGAGGTATTGCGCGCCGGAGTCCTCGACGGCCAGATCCAGCCGGGTGTTGCCCGGAAGCGATGAGAACCGCTGGCCCAGCAGATCGAAAAACGCCTGGTGCTTCATTTCCTCGTTCTGCGTTTCCACGATCGTGTTGCCCAGCGCGAGCGAGGTGCGCGCAATGCCGAAAACCATCCCGACGATGATGGTCAGCACACCCATCGCAATCACGAGCTCAAGCAACGTGAAG
>JBIJBN010000071.1:0-8033 GCA_044345175.1 Luteolibacter sp. | reverse complement strand
CGCGATGTTCTCCGCCTTCGCCAGGTAGTGTTTCCCCTTGGTGTGCAATCCCGCCACCCAGCGCCATGACAGGGTGTTCGACGCCGGATCACCGTCTAACAGATTTTGGTGGAGAAAGTCCGCCCCCGCCTGCCACGGCAGCCGCAGCGTGAAGATCCAGATCGATGCGAACCACATCCGCGCGTGGTTGTGCAGGTAGCCGGTATCCACCAGCTCGCGGCTCCACGCGTCGAAACAGCCGATCCCGGTGCGCCCCTCCATCGCGGCCCGGCATTCCGCCGTCACGGGTGTGGCTGCCTGTTCGCGCAGATATGCCGACCACACCTGCGGCCGCATTTCCAGCCATCCCTTCCAATACGTCCGCCATGCGAGTTCCTGCAGGAATTTCTCCACCGCGGGGTAGGCGAAGCGCCCGAGCACCGCCGCGGCAACCTCCTCCTCGAGGACCAGCCGGTGCCTGAGGTAGAACGACAGCATCGACACGTTTTCACGGCGCTCCGGCCCGTGGTCGTGGTTCCGCGCCGCGGCATAGGCCGCCGCATGCGGCAAAAAGGCGGCCAGCCTCGCAAGACCGGCCTCGCGGGTCATCGGAATCATGCAGGGGGAATGTCCACCCGGCGCACGGCGATGCAAGCGCTTTGGCGCGGCCGCGGATTTTCTAACAAAAAACCCCGCGCCCGCACGCGTTCCCGCGCACCGGAGATGCCGTCACCAATCCACTGTCAGCCCGGCGTAAACCCCGGTGCCGGCGCCGCGCACGGTGGAGCCGAAGCCGCTGTAAAGCTCGTGGCCCTCGTTGAACAGGTTCTCGACCCGGGCGTGGAGCCGCAGCTTGTCCGTGGCCTGCCAAGATCCATGGATGCGGAACAGCGTGTAGGACTCCAGCGGATCGCCACCCCACGAGTGATCGGACATGTGGGTGAAGCCAATGCCGGCGAGCCAGTGCGCGGCGGGTTTCCAATCCAGCGCCGCGGTGACCGCATTGCGCGGCTGGTCTCCAAGGCTTTCATGAAGATGGGTCCATGCAAGACGGTAGCTGAGCGCATCGTCCAGCCATCCGCCGCGCAGCCCGAGCTCCATCCCGTCGATTGTGGTCCTGCCCGGCAGGTTGATTGCGGTGGACTCCCCAAGCGCCGGATCAAAAAAGAACGAATCAATGGCATCTTCGATCCGGTTGGAAAACCAGCTGGCTTCCAGGGTGTGGTGCGCGCCGATTTGCTGGGCGATGCCGACATCCCAACCGACCGATGACTGCGCTTCCAGATCCGGATTCGGGCGATACCAGGCCGAATCATAATACAAGTCGGTGTATGACGGCGCACGGAACGACCGGCCCGCGCCGGCCCGCAGCGATGTGCCGGATTTTTCAAACCGGCGGATGGCGCCAAGCCGCCATGTGAATTCATCCCCGTAGGAATCATAATCCTCCCAGCGCAGCGCGGCGGTCGTGGTGACTTCCGGGACCGGCTCCCACTCCAGCACCGAGTGCGCGCCGCCGCGGCGGCCGTTTTCATCCACCCCGATCGTCGTTTGATAGGAATCGAAATGCACGAAGGCACCCGCCAACAGCCGCAGGTTTTCCTCCAGCGTGATTTCCTGATCGGTGGAGAAGCTGAAGGCTTCGAGGTCGGTGCCGTAGTTGTCGGGCGCACCGGCGAAGACATCGAGGTAGTCGCTGTCATACGACTCCTGGTGGCATCCGGCCAGAAAACGCGAGGTCCAGCGGTCGGAAATCCTGCCCACGGCGTAAACCGTCAGCAACGCGGAATCGACACGGTCGTCGGAGCCGGACGGGGTTTCGAAGCCGCCGGCATTCTGATAGAAGGAATCCACCGCGCGGAAGGTCGTGCCAAGGGTCCACGTGGAATCGATCGCGCCCTCCACCCGCATCGCGGCGGATCCCTGGTGGAAATGCTGGTCCGGCCCGTCGTTGTCGGTTTCCTCGTAAGCACCGGACACATGATAGGACAAGCCGCCGGACTCACCCCGGAAAAACGACCTCACCGCGAGCGAATCAAACGAGCCCGCCTCAAACACGGCGGAGCCACCGGGATCGCCGGAGCCGCGCGGAGTCTCCATCCACAGCACGCCGCCGATCGACTCTCCGCCGTAAACCGCACCCTGCGGGCCGCGCAGCACTTCAATCGAGCCGACATCATGGGTGCGCCCGCCAGACAGCAGGTTGCCCAGCGGGCTGTTCGAGTCGCTGAGGCGCATGCCGTCGATCACCACCAGCGAGTCGGCCGTCCGGGTGCCGCGGATGAACAACGAGCTGATGGCCCCGGACTGGCCGGATGTCGAGGAGGCGATCACGCCCGGCGAGGCATTCAACGCGTCGCGCAGTTGCGTGATCCCCTGGTTTTCCAGCTCCCGGGGATCCAGGGCGCTGACGGCCGAGGTCACCGTGGAGGCCTCGCGCGGCACCCGCAGGGCGGAAACGATCAGTGCCTCGAGGGTGGTGTTTTCGACTTCCCGGGTTTCGGCACCGGTTGCGGATGCCAGGCAAAGCCCGGCGAGAACGGCGGCAGGCAGGCTGCGCCACATGGATGTTGCTTTCATCTTGGTCTCTTCAGTGTTGGGGTGGGGTGAAGAGATGGCGCGTGTGTGACAGACGCCTTCTCCCGTCGGCCTATTTTCGCGAAAGGCCGTGTTGGCCCCGGTTTCCGGAAATCTCCGGCCGCCGGGTGACGAGCAACGAAAGCGCAAGTATTCGGACTTCCGGTTATCGCTCCTCCCGCCTTCACCGTCCGCTTTGGAACGATTGGACTGATGGGATTTGCAACCGGTCACCGCAGCGCGACTGTTCCGGATTCACACCGGATTCCATGACGCCTTCGTGGTTGGTCGGCGCAACGCTTGGCGCCCGGGCACCCCGCGGCAAGGCCAAACACGCGATCCGGCGGCATACCGGAGGATCCGCACGGCCTTTGGCGATCGATGCGCAGGCCGGGCATCCGTGAAAGCGGTTGACCCGCGCTGCGGCGCGCGTTAGCCATTCTTGTGCATGAAATGCAAACCCGCCATTCCTGCCGCCATCTGTCTGGGGCTCGCCGCCTGTGACACGATGAACCAACCCATCACCAGCAGCGGCAGCTACGATCCGCTGCGCACGCCCTCGTCGCAACAACCGGTGGCGGCGGCGGCCTCTTCCGCCACGACCTTCGCCGCGGGCCAGTTCGTGCGCGCGATCATGGACAACACGGCGTTCTTCAGCAAACGCCCCAAGGGCAATGCCGATGCCGACAAGCTGCTCAAGAGCGGCACTTCCATGAAGGTGATCACCCCGGGTGAGAGTTATGTGAAAGTGGAGCTGGACAGCGGCGAAGTCGGCTGGGTGCCCACCGTGATGCTGGAGGACATGAGCGCCACCGCCCCGCAGGGAAATGCCTTCGCCCCGCCCAATCCCGGCGAATTCCAGGTTTATCCGCCCACAGGCGGTTATGGCGGCGAACTGCCGCCGGTCAGCCCTGCGGAAATGCCACCCGAAGGGGCGATTCCCACAGTCATCGATCCCGAAGCACCGACCCATGTCGCTCCGGTCCCGCCGATCACCGTGCCCGGCGATCCTTTTGCCGCGCCAGCGGCGGAAACTCCTCCCGCAGGCGATGCGGATGCCACGCCGGAGACGGATCCCGCAGCCGGGAATCCTCCGGCCGAAGCAAACCCCGCGGCTGCCGCGGAACCCCCCGCACCCGCGCCCAATCCGGCCCCCGGCAACACGGACAAACCCGCGCCCGAGGACACAAAACCCGCGGAGTAGTCCTCATCCGCGGTGGCGCTCATAGGCCTCGACGATCCGGCCCACCACCGGATGACGGATGATGTCGTTTGCGGAAAACCGCTGGAACGCGATGCCCTCGACGCCCTCCAGCGCGTTCTCGGCCTCCACCAGCCCGGAGCGCACACCGGGTTTCAAGTCCACTTGCGAGCCGTCGCCGGTGATGACCATCTTCGAATCATCGCCAAGGCGGGTGAGCGCCATGAACATCTGCTCGCGGGTGGTGTTCTGCGCCTCGTCCAGAATCACAAACGAGCGCGCCAGCGTGCGGCCGCGCATGAAGGCCAGCGGCGCGATCTCAATGGTCCCCTCTTCCAGATAGCGATGGCCTTCTTCCGGGTCGAGCATGTCATGGATCGCATCATAAAGCGGCCGCAGATAGGGCGCCACCTTCTCGCGCAGATCGCCGGGCAGAAAACCCAGCGCCTCCCCGGCCTCCACCGCCGGCCGCGTCAACACAATGCGCTGCATCACCCGCCGCTTCAACAAGGTCAGCGCCATCGCCATCGCAAGATAGGTCTTGCCAGTGCCCGCCGGACCGAGCCCGAACACCACATCATGCGTCTCAATCGCCCGCACATATCCCAATTGCGCGGGCGTGCGCGGAACCACGGGCTTGCGCCCGCGCGATCCGACCAACCGCACCGCCGCCAGGTCGTTGACGCCGACATCGCCCTCGCGCGCCGCCACATCCACGGCGAGGCGGAAGTCACGCGCCTCGATCCGGCCGCCGCCGCGCTGCGCGTTCTCCAGATCCACAAACACCGCGCGGGCCCGCGCGACCGCCGCGGCTTTGCCTGTTAGAAGCACCCAGCCATCGCGCGTCACCGCGTCCACCCCGAGGCATGATTCGAGATACGCGAGGTTTTTCGGATCATTCGCGAACAACCCGTGGAGGAACTGCGGCGTGTCGAAATCCAAACGCAGCCGGGTGGCATCTGGCTCACTCATCTGTCGCCCATCCTGAAACGGATCGCCCGGCCGCGGAAGGATGAAAAAACATGAAAAAAAACGGTCCGTCTGATCATCCGCAGGGAAAACCCATTAAACCCCCGGCATCTCAGACGGACCGTTTCAGAGGTCGCGACGCAGATAGGAAAAGCAATCGGCGTGCCAAGTCCCGGGATCCGGTTTGTTGCCGGGAAACCGCTTGTAAAACGGTGGATTCCGGATTATGAACCCACAACCCAATCCAATCCATGAAACTCATCACCTCGACCATCCTTGCAGCCGCTGTGCTGACCCTTGCCAACTGTGCCGCCCCCACCGGGCCGGACACCCAGCGCGGCCTGGCCACAGGCGCGCTGCTCGGCGCCGCCGCGGGCGGCATCATCGGCCACCAATCCGGCCGCGCGCTTGAAGGTGCGGCCCTGGGTGCCGCCGCAGGCGGCGGTGCCGGCGCCCTGTATGGCAATGCCCGCGACCAGGAGCGATACGGGCGCTGATGGCACGCCGTGGTTTGCTTTTCATCCCCCAGGGCATCCGGTGCGTCCGGGTGCCCTGTTTTGTCGGATGATTTCATGGTTTACCAACCTCACACCATGGCTGCCGTGCCACTCCATTCCATGATGCGCGCCCTCTTCACACTGTCCGCCCTGCTGTTGATGATGCTCTCCGCACGCGGGCAGTTCGGTCTTGCCGCCGGGTCGCCACAATCTGCCGCGGAGCTGAGGGCTGATGTGAAATCCATCGCGCCGGGGTCCACATTCGAGGTGGCGCTCGAGCTGAGGCATCCGGCCGGCTGGCACAGTTATTACCGCAACTCCGGCGGCATCGAGCAAGGCGTGTCGGTCCGCTGGTCCCTGCCCGACGGATTTTCCGCCGGACCGATCCAGTGGCCCGTGCCCGGAGTGAAGGATGGCTACCTGGGCAAAAGTTTCGTTCACGAGGGCAGTCCGGTGTTTCTCAGCAAGATCACCGCGCCCGCCACCCTGGCAACGGGGCAATCCGTCGTCATCACCGCCGGGGCCGAGTGGCAGATCTGCAAGGAAAGCTGCATCAACGAACAACGCACCCTGAGCCTCGAGCTGCCGGTGACGGCTGTCGCGGAAAAGGATCCCGCCACCGCCGCGTGGTTCGAATCGGCGCGCGCACGGCTGCCTGCCGCGGCCACGGGTTGGCAGTTCAGCGCGCGCGACGATGCCGGCGGCGTGCTGCTGCGCGCCGTGCCACCAACCGGCGCCGCCGCAACACCGGTGGACTTCGTGCCTGACCAGGCGTTCCTGAAGTCCGCGGGCGATGGCGGCGCGATCACACGCGAGGGCGACGCATGGCTCATCCGGCTGCCACGCGCGGAGACGGACGCCTTGGGCAACGCGATTGCGCGTGAGGATTCGTTTTCCGGCATCCTCACCGGCCCGCATCCGGTCGCCGTGCCGCCCACGCCGATCGCAGCGGCGGCGACGGCCGCCGCGGATGCCACCCCGGGCTATCTGACGGTGCTCGGCGGCATGTTGTTGGGCGGGTTGATCCTCAACCTGATGCCCTGCGTGTTTCCGGTGATCGGGCTGAAGATCATGGGCTTCGTCCAACAAGCGGGCTCCTCCCGCGCGAGGGTCGCCGCGCACGGCATGATGTTCACGCTGGGGGTGTTCGTGTCGTTCGGCGTGCTCAGCGCGATCCTCTATTCCGCCAAACTTGGTTGGGGCTACCAACTGCAGAACCCGTGGGTGGTGCTCTCGCTGATGTTGTTGATGTTCATCCTCGCGCTGAACATGTATGGCGTTTTTGAAATCGGCGCATCCGCCACTTCGATCGGCGGCACACTGCAGGCAAAACAGGGACTGGCCGGATCGTTCTTCTCCGGGGTGCTTGCCACGGTGGTCGCCACCCCGTGTTCGGCGCCTTACCTTGGCGTGGCCATCGGCGCGGCCATCAGCCTGCCCGCATGGTGGTTTTTCGCCGCCTTCGCGGCGATGGCGCTCGGCCTCGCGCTGCCCTATCTGGTGCTCTCGGTTTTTCCGCGGCTCATCGGGATGCTGCCGCGCCCCGGCGCATGGATGGAAAGTTTCAAACAGGCGATGTCATTCCTGCTTTTCGCCACCGCCGGTTATCTGTTGTGGGTGTATGGCGGCATCATCGATTATGAAAACCTGCCCGGCCCGGTGTTCGGCCTGAGCTGCATCGCCGCGGCCTGCTGGATTCACGGCCGCTGGAACCTACCGCACCGGCCGGGACGCACCCGCGCCACCGCGGCGGCCTGCGCGCTGATCCTCGCCGCCGCGGGGCTCTTCATGGCCAAGCCACCCAAGCCATCGGCGGTCGAGTGGCAACCATGGTCGCTTGAATCCCAATCCGCCGCACTCCGCGAGGGAAGACCGGTCTACATCGATTTCACCGCCAAGTGGTGCGCCACCTGCCAGGTCAACAAAAAGCGCGCATACACCCCCGTGGTGGCGGAGTGGATGCGCCGCAAACGCGTGCTCGCGCTCAAGGCGGACAAAACCCGGCCGGATCCCGCGATCGAGCAGGCGCTGCGCGGCTACGGGCGCACGGCGATCCCGGTGAACGTGTTGCTCACGCCCGGCGGCGGGCAGGTGATCTTCCCGGAACTGCTGTCACCGGATGATCTGATCCGCGAGTTGGAAAAACTCTGATCCGGCGGCACCTCACCCCCACCGCTCCAACCAATCGGCCGGCAGACGCTGCGGCTTGCCCCCGGGCATCGCCACCAGCGCCAGCGTCTGGCTGGCGGTGACCAGGATCACGCCGTCCTGCTCGCGGACCATTTCAAAAGCACACCGGAAACGCGCGCGGGCCACCTCGTCAAGCCGTCCGCGGATCGTGATCCAGTCGCCGAGCTTCGCCGACCGCCGGTAATCGATCTCGGTGCGGGTGACCACCGGAAACACCCGGGTGTCCGACATCGCGCGCAGATCCATCCCCATCAACCCGGCCAGCCTCGTGCGGCAGGTTTCGATCATGCGCAGGTAGGCGATGTTGTGAACCACGCCGCCGCAATCGGTGTCGAAAAACATGACTTCCTCGCGGGTTTCCAAAGCCGGGCGGATCGCTGACATGAGTCGATTCTTGCCGGGCCGCCCGCATTCTGCAATGCCGGCTTGTGCATTGGCGTATTGTCCCATGATGGCCGCAACGAGAAATATCCTGACATGCCGCCGGTTGTGGATCGCGTGTGTTGGCGTGGCAATGATGCTGTGTCTGCATGCCGCGGACTTCACGGCACCCGCGCCGGGGCCGGTGGCATTCAGAATCGACCGCATCCCGCTGAATCGGGACACCATGCGGAAACTGG
>JBIJBN010000070.1:0-8038 GCA_044345175.1 Luteolibacter sp. | reverse complement strand
AACGCTCAAGCTGCAGATTCCCGAGCCGGGCGATGTCGTGTTCGTCTGCGACGCGCCGTGGGAGGGCAGGCATTCCAATTACTTCAGCCTGTTCAAGGACGGCGGCAACTTTCGTGCCTATTACCGCGGATGGGATTACACCCAGAAAAGACAACCCTATGCCTGCTGCGCGCAGAGTGAGGACGGCATCCGCTGGACACGGCCGGAGTATGGGGTGGTTGAATTCGAAGGCTCCACTGCGAACAACATCGTCATGGCGGGCCCGAACGAGATGGCCACCCACAACCTCACCCCGTTCAAGGACAGCAACCCGGCCTGCGACCCGGCATCACGCTACAAGGCATTCGGCCGGCACATGACCGGCGACATGCAAACAGGACGCATCAGCTATCTGGACGCCTTCCGCTCGGCCGATGGACTGAAGTGGGAGAGGATCGGCGACAAGCCGGTCACCGGCAGGGGCGCGTTCGACTCGCAGAATGTCGCCTTCTGGGATCCCGGCACCGGTCTTTACCGCGCCTACTGGCGGCCGTTTGTCAAGAAAGGCGGACGCTCGGTGGCCACGGCGGTCTCGAGTGATTTTGTCAACTGGAGGGATGAGACGCTGCTGGTTTACGAGCACGACACTTCCAAGCAGCAGCTCTACACCTGCAATGTGGAGCCCTATGCGCGCGCGCCGCACCTGTTTCTGGGATTCCCCACCCGTTTCCTGCCGGACAAATCGGTCGCAGTTAACAAGAAGAGCCGCGCCAGTTCCGGCACCACCGAGCCGATCTTCATGTCGAGCCGGGACGGAATGAAGTTCCGGCGCTGGGCGGATGCCATCATTCCCCAAAACGCGCCGAAGGACCGCATGGGCAACCGCTCGAATTACACGGCATACGGACTTCTCCAGCTTCCCGGGCGCGACCGGGAAATCTCGCTTTACGCCACCGAGGCCGGCTACAACTTCGGACCCACCCGGCTGCGCCGCTTCATCTACCGCAGCGATGGTTTCGTGGCGGTCAACGCGCCGGCCGCGGGCGAGCTGCTCACCCGCCCGCTGCGCTTCACCGGCAGGTCGCTCGAGATCAACGCCCGTACCACTGCAGGCGGATCGGTCCGTGTGGAGCTGTGCGATGCGTCCGGCAGGGCGCTGCCCGGTTTCGAGGCCTCCCAATGCGCCGCCCTGTCCGGCGATGAAATCGCATGGAACGTCAGATGGAAGGGCGATCCCGATCTCTCGGCCCACGCGGGCAAGCCGGTGCGCCTGCGCTTCGTGCTCGCCGGGGCCGACCTGTTTGCCATGAAATTCAACGCCTGACATCGATGTTTCCTTCAACCACCGCTTCCGTTTCCATGACTGAAATCCCCACTGACACTACCCGCCGCCTTGATCATTTCCCGCTTGCCGGATGCTGCCGGGCGCTCTTGGCGCTGGGTCTTTCCTTGATCACCACCGGCGCGCTGCGGGCCGATTCCACATCCGCCGGCACTCCGGAAGGCAAGGTTTTCCATGTCTCAAGCGCCGGCAACGACGCATGGGACGGCTCGGCTCCCGAGCACCGCGGTGGCACCACCGGGCCGTGGAAATCACTGGCGAAAGTCAACGAGCGCCAGCGCGCCCTGCAAGGCGGGCGGGTGTTGTTCCGCCGCGGCGACCGCTTTGAGGGCCGCTTGGAGGTGGGCGGGCGCAAGATCACCTTTGCAGCCTATGGCGAGGGAGCCCGCCCGGTGATCACCGGCGCGCGCGCCCTGCCCGGTGATTGGAAACCGGTGCCCGGCAGAGCCAACATCCACGCATGCCGGCTGCCGCAGGACGTCAAGGATGTCACGATTCTGATGCGTGAGGGCGCGTCGCTGCCGCTGGCGCGCACACCCAATGTCACTGATCCGGAAAACCCGGCCTTTCTGACCTTCACCAGCCGCACTGTGGATTCGGTCACGGATCCCGAGCTCGACGCGAAGGAGGACATGGCCGGCGCCGAGCTGGTGCTGCGCAAGAACAACTGGACCTACCACGCCTACACCGTCTCCAAGGTCGAGGGCGACATCGTGCGCTTTCCCAACCAGGAGCCCTACACGCCCAAAAAGGGCGACGAGAACATCAAGTCCGCGAAATATTTCCTGCAGAAGCACCCGGCCACCCTGGACATGGATGGCGAGTGGTTTTTCGACCCGTCCGGCCACACGCTCTATCTTTACTCGGAATCGGCCCCGAAGCGTGAGGCATACACCTACACGGCGGAAGCGGTGGTGGTGGACATCGCCGGCGCGAGGGGCATCACGCTCGAAGGTCTGTGCATCCAAATGGCGGGCTCGCTCGGCATCCAGATGCGCAACAGCGGCAACATCCGTGTGCGCGATTGCGAGGTGATGTTCTGCGGGCAGGAGGGCATCCGGCTGGAATCCACCTCGGCGACGATCGAGGACAGCATCGTCCGCGATTGTTTCGGCACCGGCATCCATGCGGTGGAGGAAGGGCGGGTGGTGGTCACCCGCAACACGATTTCCCGCATCGGGCTGATCGCGGGCCGCGGCTGGAACGCCGGCAGACATGCAGCACGCCGCAACGGCATCATGATCATGGGCGGCAACTCGGAGGCCAGCTACAACCGCATCAGCGACATCGGCTACATCGGCATCCAGCACGTCGGCGGGCGCAATCTCGTCCGCCGCAACGTGATCGAACGCTACAACATCACCGCCTTCGACGGCGGCGCGATCTACACGTATGGCAACCAGAGAGGCAGCATCGTCGAGGAAAACATCATCCTGCACGGCATGGCCAACACCTCGGGCCTGGCAGGCGTGAAGTTCTTCGCCACCGGCATCCAGTGTGACGCCAAAACCCAAAACCTCGTCATCCGCAACAACACCATCGCCTATCCGCGCGCATCAACCAACACGGGCGCCATCCATCTGAATTTCGAAAGCCGCCAGAACGAGATCTCCGGCAACACCATCCTCACCCGGCACTCGGGCATCAGCACCTTCGACCGCGATCCGTTCGACCGGAAGCCCGATGAGCCGTCGCCTCCTTCAATGGCGGGCAACCGGTTTGAAAACAACATCATCGTGCGGCTCTCCGGCGCGCAGCCAGACGGACCGTTCCGCTGGGCCACCCTCTGCCTGCATGATGCGCAGCAATGTGATCTGGAGCTCCAGGGCGAGTTCCGTGACAATGTCATCGCGGTGCCATTCGCCACCGATCAGGTGATCAACGAGCTCCAGGTGAACTGCCGCGACCGGAAGGCGGAGAAGTTCGACACCTGGTTCGCCTCCGCCGCCGATTGGGACCGGATGCGGCCGTATGCGACCGGCAATCTGGATGCTCCGGTGCGCTTCGAGGGACTGGAGGCATCCGATGAGGACATCCGCCTGTTTTACAACGACTCCGACCAGCCCAAGACGTTCACGATTCCCGCAGGCCCGCGGCATGTGGACGCCCATGGCAAGCCGCAGTCGGGCGCGGTGACGGTGGCCCCGTGGCGCTCGGTGGTGCTGTTCCGGGTTCCCGAGCCGAAGTGAACGACCTACCCGCATTCCTTTCCATGTCACCGATTGCCGCAACCCGCCCGTTTCCGTCCCGGAAATCCTCCACCGCCAGGTGTGCCGGCCTGATGGCCGCGCTGCTGTGCGTTTCCCCGCTGGCCGCCCTGTGCGACGATGCCGCGGCGGCCCCGCCGGATGGCAATCCACCGGCGGAATGGACGGGGATGCACCGCTCCAAGGCGGACGCGCTCGAAGCCTTCAATGAGGCGAAGTTCGGTATGTTCATCCACTGGGGGTTGTATGCCATTCCCGGCGGTGTCTGGAAGGGCGAACGCATGGAGCAGGGTGGAGTCGGCCCGACGGTGGCCGAGTGGATCATGCGGCGCAAATCGATCCCCCGTGCCGAATACGCCACGCTGGCGGCGCAGTTCAACCCGCTGCGCTTCAATGCCGACGAGTGGGCCGCCATCGCCGCGGACGCCGGCATGCGCTACATGGTCATCACGTCCAAGCACCACGACGGATTCGCGCTTTACGACTCCAAGGCCAGCGGATTCGACATCATGGACGCCACTCCGTTCAAGCGGGATGTGATCCGCGAGTTGAACGATGCCTGTGCCCGCCACAAGGTCCGGTTCGGGGTTTACTACTCGCACGGACTGGACTGGAACGACGGCGGTGGATTTTCAGGAAGATACCGGGAGGGCGATCCATGGCTGTTGAAGGTCTCCAGCAACGACTGGGATCCCGCGCCGGTGTCATTCGATGACTACCTGCGCCTCAAGGCGCTGCCGCAGGTCGCGGAGCTGGCCCGCAACCATCCGGATCTTTTCCTGATCTGGTTCGACGCGCCGGGCTACCTCACCGAGTCCCAGAGCATGGATTTCTACCGCACCATCTTCCGCCATGCGCCCAAGACGCTGGTGCAGTCTCGAATCAGCAGCCACCTGCTGGAGCGCAATCTGGGTGATTACGAGAGTGCGAAGGACAACCATGTGCCGGACGCTGGGGAAATGGCGGGCTCGCTGTGGGAAACCTGCGGCACGATGAACAACTCGTGGGGTTACAAGAGCTACGACCATGACTGGAAATCCCCGTTGGAAGTGCTTTCATGGCTGGTGGACGTGGTGAGCCGCGGGGGAAACTACCTGCTCAACGTGGGACCCACGGGCGAGGGGGTGATCCCCGCGGAAAGTGTGGCAATCCTGCGCGAGGTGGGCGCATGGCTGCGCGTCAACGGCGATGCCATTTACGGCACCGGCGCGTGGAAGGCCCCCCGCGAAGGGCCCAGCGAACTGGTCCGCAAAGGCACCGAACACCGTGAGAAACACGGCTTCGTGGACAGCTTCACGCCGCAGGACTTCTGGTTCACCCGCAAGGGCGATGCCGTCCATGCGATTGCGCTGGCCTGGCCGGATGACCGCAAGGCCCTGATCCGCGCCTTCAAGGACATGGAGGTGGCGCAAGTGCGCATGCTCGGATCCGATGAGGCGCCCGCATGGGAGATGACTCCGGAGGGACTGCATGTCACCTTGCCTGCGGAGCCGGTTTCCAAGTATGGATATGCCTTGGAAATCCTCTGTGCGAAACCCTGAGCCCGTTCCGTTTCCAACAACCCATCCTCATGAAGACACCGGTTTCCCTTCCCATGTTCCGGCCCTGCAGGCCACGGCTCCTGAGCATGATGGCGGCCGCCGCCTGCCTGCCGCTGCACGTCCATGCGGCCACCGAGTTCGGCGATGACTTCGTCCCCGAGACCGGCAAAAACACCGGATTCGGCAAAACCCCGGCCGCTGCATACACGCCCGAGATCCGCGCCAACATGCAGGCGCTCTACGAGGACAAGATCGGCTTGTTCGTCCACTTCGGCCCATACGCCCAGCTCGAAGGGTGGTGGAACGGCAAATTCGTGGGTTGCGCATGGAACATGTATTGGTCGCGCATCCCCGTCGGCGTCTATGAGGAGGAAGCCGCGCGGAAATTCAATCCGCAGAAGTTTGATGCCGGCGAGTGGGTCAAAACAGCCAGGGACGGCGGCCTGCGCTTCATGGTGGTGACCTCAAAGCACCACGACGGCTTCGCCATGTTCAAGTCGGAGCATCCCTACAACATCCATGACTTCGGTTCCTTCGGCCGCGACATGATGGGGGAGCTCGCCGAGGCCTGCCGCAAGGACGGGATGAAGTTCGGCTTTTACTACTCGCAGAGCCAGGACTGGCATGCGGACGGCGGAGTGGGCAACACTTGGGACTACCCGCCGCTGACCGATGAGCGCTTCGACCGCTACTTCAACAGCAAGGTGGTGCCGCAGGTCACCGAACTCGCCACGAACTACGGCGACCTGTTCATGTTCTGGTTCGACACGCCGGCGGGTCTGAAGGCGGACAAGTGCCGGCAGTTGATGGATCTGTTGGCGCGGCTGCAGCCCGGAGCGCTGGTGAATTCGCGCCTTGGCGGCGGCTACGGCCATTTCGACTCGTCGCTGGACCACGGCATGCCGCCGGCCGTGATCAAGAGGGACTGGCTGCCGGATTTGAAGATCCCATGGCAGACCCACGCGTCGATCGCGAGTTCATGGGGCTACACACGCGGCTGCGATGATGCGGAAAGCGTTTCGGATTACGCGGGATGGATTCACGAGATCGCATTCATCGTGAGCCGCGGCGGGGTGTTCCTGCTCAACGTCGCGCCCGCGCCGGACGGGACGATTCCTCCCGGGCAGACGGCCTGCCTCAAGGCGATCGGCGACTGGCTCAAGGTGAACGGCGAGTCCATCTACGGTGCGGATCCGAGTCCGTATCTTTTCCCGCCCTATCCGATCACCAGCAAGCCCAACCGGCTCTATCTGCACTGCAAGGATTTCCGTGGCGGCCGGGTGGAGCTGGATGGCTTGCTCACCGGGGTGCTTTCCGCGCGCGTGCTCTCGGATCCCGCGAAGACCCCGCTCAAATGGAGCAGTGAGGCAGGCACACTGGTGGTCGATGTGCCGGCGGAGCTGGCCTGCCCGCACGCCACGGTGGTGGTGCTTGAAACCAAGGACCGCGAGGCGCGCGTGGCGGATGAGACGCTGGTGCCGCAGCCCGATGGCAGTTTGCATCTGCCGTTTGCCAAGTGTGAGTTCGGCCGGACGCTGCGGATCGGCTACCGCCTGGATACGGAGTCCTCCTTCCGCTGGGGCGAGGGACCTGCGCAGATGCTGGTGTGGAAGGCGCGCGTCGACGAGCCCATGGGCGAATACCGGGTCCTCGTCGATCAGAACCATGATTCCAAGCTGGTGATCGAGCTGAGCGTGAACGGGAAGCCTGTCAAACTCGATGCCAGGCATGGCACGGGCAGGAAAATCAGCTCGAAGGACAGCGGCGTGAAGATCCGCCTGGACAAGCCGGGGAATTATCAGATCACCGCCAGACCCGCCGTGAATGCAGCAATCTCCAAGCACTACCAGTTCAAAGGCATCACGCTGGTGCCGGTCCAATCATCCCGAAATGAATGAATCCATGAAATCCTCGCAAGTCTCCTGGTTTGCCATGATCGTTTCCGCCGTGTGTGTGCTCGGCGGCACCCCGGCTGGTTTTGCCGTGGAAACGGCCGCCGCCTCCACACCCGATGAGCGCTCGATCGTCAGCATGGGCGATACCGCGCGTCTCGAGCGTGTCTTCGCCAAAGCCCGGCGCGGCGAGGCGATCACCATCGGCGCCATCGGCGGCTCGATCACACAGGGGGCGTCGGTTTCCAGCAACTACATCTCCCGCGTCACGCAGTGGTGGCGCGACTCCCATCCGGGCACGGAGGTCGGGATGGTGAATGCCGGCATTGGCGGCACCGGGTCGAACTATGGTGCGTTGCGCGCAAGGCGCGACCTGCTCGCCCGCGAACCGGATCTCGTGATTGTGGAATACGCCGTGAACGACCGCAACATCAAGGACGCCGCGGAGACGCTCGAGGGCGTGGTGCGCCAGATCATGAAGCAGCCGGAGCAACCCGCCGTGATCCTTCTGTTCATGGTGACGAAGACCGGCGACAGCGCGCAGGAGTGGTTCACCAAGGTGGGCAATCACTACAAGCTGCCCATGGTCAGCTACCGGGATGCCGTGTGGCCCGAGCTGGAGGCGGGACGCATGCAGTGGTCGGACGTGAGCCCGGACAAGGTCCATCCGAATGACCATGGCCACGGGCTTGCCGCCGGCTGGGTCATCCGGCTGCTGGAGCACGCGCGGAAGAATGCCGCGGCGGACGCGCTGCCACGGATTGCGGATCTTCCCGCGCCGTTGTTCACCGATCTTTACGAATACACCCTCTTGCAGGAGGCGAAGGAGATGAAGCCGCTGGCCAACGAGGGATGGGAATTGACGCCCGGCTTCAAGGGTGGCTGGACGGCCACCAAACCCGGAGCGCGCATCGAGTTCGAGATGCCCGGCCGCGTGCTTTTTGCCAGCTACCTGCTTACCAACGGCCCGATGGGAAAGGTGCGGGTCAGCGTCGACGGCAATGAGACCGCCATGATCGACGGCTGGTTCGCCGCCAAAACCCACTCTCCGCGCAAGACATTGAAAATCGGCACAAA